>CAYWVS010000091.1:0-10116 GCA_964461765.1 uncultured Anaerovorax sp. | reverse complement strand
TCTTTAACTATTATTATATACATCAAATTAAATTATGCAAGCATTTACTATAATTCTTTCGCTGTTTTTTTAGGAATAAGGATTACATAAGGACAACCATTGGAAAAATTATTACCTTAAATTTTTTCAATATTCCCCAACTCTAGAGCAGAGACAAAACTTTCAGTTGATTTATTTTCAGGATGTGGAGGGATATTTTTCCACATATAAAAAAGGTGTCTACACAAGGACGATATAAGGGCTATAATAAACCAATACAAACAAGAGCTTGAGACAGTTCAAAGATATACTAAAATTTAATATATCCTTTCAGAAGCGTAATAACCTTTAATTTCATCATTGTAGTAACCGCCTATGGATTCAGAATATATTAACTCTTCATATTCCCATTCCGGAACATCGTAATATAGGTATACAGAACCACTATCCAAAAACTCAACTACTAGCGTACTTCCATCATAGTCATACCCAACAGCACTAAAGCATGAAGATTCAACCGGTTCTAACAGGGAAAAATAATTTATTTCAATCTCAGTATTTGGATCAACAGGTCCATATTCAGAACCTAAAATTTCATCCTCATATTCCTCATCTTCGTAATACTCTTCCCCATAGTACTCTTCTTCATGTGCTACATCACTATACATATGGTTATCGGAACATGACGAAAGAAAAAGCGTGAAGATAATTAAAATAATAATTTTTTTCACTTACTTTCTCCTTTTACAACAAATTAATATCTTCCATAGTTTCGGTCTTCCAACAGTCTGGACAAGGAAAATACCCCATGCTTTCTGCTGCATTTATATTGTACATCAAACCTGATTTACCATCTACGTTTTTACAACCAATTTTATGATATCGCTTGCTGTTTTCTACTACAAATACCACAAAGTTTCTATAAAATAAAAACAAGTGGTCTTTATTTGAATCATTTAATGTCTGTATAATGGGGTTGAATCCCTTGCCTTCAGGCGAAACCTTTAGGTTAACCTGCTTGGATTGAAAAAAGAGGTGAAAGGAATACTAATCACGAGGTGATTAGTATGACAAATTACAGGAGAAGTGCACACAGTATGTATGATATCAAGTATAACATTGTGTGGATAACAAAATACAGAAAACCGGTGCTGACGGGGAAAATCTCCCAAAGAGTAAGGGAATTGATCAGAGGAATATGTAATGCAAATGAAGTAGAAATATTGGCAGGGCATGTATCAAAAGATCATATTCACTTGTTTGTATCAGTTCCGCCGCACTTGTCGGCAAGTAATCTAGTGCAATATATCAAAGGGAATACATCAAGAAAACTGCAAATGGAATATAAGGAACTGAACAAACAGTTCTGGGGGAGACACCTATGGGCAAGGGGGTATTTTGTAGCAAGTAGTGGAAACGTTACAGATGAAGTGATAGCGGAATATATAAAAAATCAAGACATGGAAGAGCATGTAAAAAGTGATAATTTTGAATTGGGTCAGCTATAACTTTAGGCGGCTTCTAGCCGCAGATCAGAACCTACCGCCTTTCAGGCGGTAGTGGGTTCAGTTTCTTTGAATTTAATGAGACTTCTAAGGAGGCAATTTTTCTAACCTGCTCAGCTATTTTTTTATCCTTGTTTTCAATCTCATTAGCATATGTTTGGTTTTGCGAGTAAAGACTATACGCACAAAATGAAACAAACAAAATGCCTGCAATCAGTAAAAAAGTTAAAGGGGTTAAATGTGTTTTCTTAGTTTTTAAACCTTCTTTATCTTTAGTAAATCCATTCCCGTCATTAGGGCGGTGGCATGAGGACAAAAATTCATCATACCCAGAGTGCAATTTAGGATTTGACAAAATTTCATAAGCTTGATTGAGTTGTTCCGTGACCCTATTAGCATATTCCTTATCACCTTGATAGACATCAGGATGATATTTTTTAATTAAAGCCTTATATGCCATTCTAATAACTTCTTCTGAAGTGTCTTCCCTAACTTCTAATATTTCATAATAATTCATAATATTTTTCCTCTAGAATTAACATAAGTAATATTAACTTTTATTAATTAGATTATATAAAAAATAGGCGTGTCAGAAAATACTTTGTTCCAGATATAGCACAAAGAATACTGGATTTAAGAAATGGAGAGTGGCAAGATATAAAACTTAATTATTATTTGAAAAACCAAACTCCGGCAAAAGAAGTGTAACTATTTTGGTCAACATTTGGTCAACAATTTTATAAAAGGTCAACAAAAGATGTTGTAGGATACGAGAAGTCCTTCATAAAAAAACGTTTAAATATTAATATGTGTTAAAAGATATTAAAAGTTAGAAAAAGCAATTTAACGCACTCATAACCCAAAGGTCACAGGTTCAAATCCTGTCTCCGCAACCATAATTTTTGTCGAAAGCTGTCGGGCGTGAGTTTGGCAGCTTTTGATATATACAAAAAATTATCTATATGTGTGCTATAAAAAGGTAGTGGAATATGAAAACAAAAAAATTAAAATTGCTATTAAAAACATCTGATGGCTCATTGTTAAAAATTGAAGTAAGGCCTAAGTGCTTAAACAGCAGTGTAAAATTTGATATAAAATATTATGATATGATAGAGATGGCTCTATCATAAAAGAAAAGATTATTTTTAATCAGGTAATTTCTGTTGATTTTGAGGTGAATTACTTGACAATCAATCGTACTTACGGTACAATATTACTACTTAAAGTTTAAGTGGGAGATGAATGTATGAGCAAAAGTCAGCGATTAAACGAATTTAACCGCAAAAATATAGTTGAAGCCGCCAAGCTGCTATTTATGCAAAAAGGCTTTGAACAGACAACGATGAATGACATAGCCAAAGAAGCGCAGTATAGCAAATCAACCATTTATGTTTATTTTACAAGTAAAAATGAGATTTATTATCACATAATACTTGAATATATGGTTTTGCTTAAAGACGCCATTGAAAATATTGTAAATCAATCAACGTCTTTTAAGCAGTGTTTCTTCGATATTTGCTATTCTTTGAATAAGTTAAACGATGATAATCCTATGTTTTTTAACAGTATACTCGAAGAAATCCCTTTTGAATCGGAGTCTGAGGAGGAAAGCATAGTTTTAGGCAAAGTTTACGAGAAGGGTGAAGAAATAAACGACTTGATTTGCCAGTTACTTAAAAGAGCGGCTTTGGAAAATAAAATTAATCAAAATATAAAACCATTTGAATTGACCCTTACTTTATGGTCGTGTATTTGTTCGATTATTTGTATAGCAAACAAAAAAGAAAAATATATACGCTTAAAAACAGGCGAATCAAAGGAGGATTTTTTACGTTATGGGTTCGAGAAAATCTATCAACTGGTTTCAAACGAATAAAAAATTGATGATTATGTTTGTAGCTATTCTTCTAATAATTGGAGGTGTTATTGTAGCTGTCATTGGAAAGCCGTTGGCAATAAGAAAGGATTTGACGCTAAGCGGCAATTTTCCGGATGATATAAAAAATGTATTATACTACGCATCTCTTGCTCCAAGTAGTCATAATACCCAAAACTGGAAAGTTAAAGTTAACCACTCTAATTCAAAAATGATGATATATCTTGACGACACCCGACTGTTAAAGGAAGTAGACCCTATGAAAAGAGAAGCCTATATCTCAATAGGTGCATTCTTAAAAAATCTTGAAAAAGCGTTTACTGCATATGGATATGAAACGATTATTCAAATAAACGAAAATGAAAATTCCTCAGAAGCCGTAACGGTTATTTATGAGCGACTTGATTCTGATTTAAGCAATGAAAGCATTTTATTAACAATTGAAAAACGCCATACTGACAAAAGAGCATTTAATCCTACCCCGTTACCAGAAGAAATTGTAAATACGTTATGCGATGACAGTCAAATTCTTTATTACGCAAAGGGGTCCTCAGAATTTAATTTTTTATCAGAAGCAACATTTGAAGCGTTTAGCAAACAATCAAATACACAGGCGAAACGAGACGAGCTTGCAGAGTGGCTTAGGTTTTCTAATAGCGAAGCAAAAGAGTTAAAAGATGGTCTGCCTGCGGAACAATTAGGGCTTACAGGAATTAAAAAATTTATTTATTACCTAATTACGAACCGTGAAACGGCCAAGGGTGATGATTTTGCCAAGCAAGGTATTGAAATGGCAAAATCACAACTTGATAACTGCGCAGGATTTTTCATAATAACAGGCGAAAACGATAAGAAAAGCCTAATTCTTTGCGGCTTAAAACTACAATCCTTTTGGCTTGCTGCAACAGAAAATAACATAGCTATTCACCCGATGAGCCAAGTTTTAGAGGAAGAACCCTATAAAGATGAGATTATGGGAAATCTAAACCTTGGTACACCTGTACAAATGGTTTTGCGTGCAGGGACAGTTTCAGACTATGGAAGCAATAATAAAATTCGACGAGTTCTAAGGGAGTTTGTTGAGGTTGAAGAATAAATTTAAGGTATAAAATGTTCAAGCTGGGCAATGAGTTCGCCAGAAAGGTTTTCTGAACTGGTGGCGAAAAAGCTGTCCTGCGAACCATCATCGGTGATATGAGAAAGCCTAAAATGCAGCCTGTCGATGGTGTCCTCCAACGCAAGATAAAGCACGGTGCATTTGAGAGTGTCAAATTCCCAGACTGGCTCGCCCTTGGACACCTGTTGGCACAGCCACAGGGCAAGCCATGATTTACCCACCTTTGCACTTCCGGATAGGATTGACAGTCCCACAGGCAACAGGCGTGACACGATGAACTTTGGCGGTTCGCAGTCGAGAGCAAGTAAGCTTTTGCCGTCGATGACCGACAGCGGTGTAACATTTGCCATTTGATATTCATATATTTGTCAATAGTGTGAATAAATATTTTGTGAATAAATATTTTAACCCCTTAGTATCCAGTTTAACACACAACTCAAAAAAACGTGAACTAATTAAAGTCCACGCTTTTTAAACCGCTCAATCATCTTTTTGGCTACTCCAATGCGCTTTGATTTTTTGAAAGGTTATCTCATTAAGACTATGTTCAATCTTACAAGCATCTTCTTCGGCAATATCTTCAGGCACTCCTAAATTTATGAATGCTTGCTTTAATATTTTATGGCGTTCCAGAATTGCTTTTGCTTTTTTCATGCCTTCATCAGTTAAAAAAATTGAACCTAATACATCTATTTGAATTAATTTTTCTTTTTTAAGTTTTTTCATAGCTTCACTAATGCTTGGCTTGGAGAAACCTGTTTCATTAACAACATCAATAGAACGCACTTGACCTATACGGTTACTTAAAACTAAGATAGTTTCTAAATAATTCTCTGCGGACTCATTCATCAAAATCACCTCAAAAATAGTTTAGCACAAAAATCTTGTCAATGCAATATTTTTTCCAAAAATGTATTGACAAAATAAAATTTATATGATAAAATATTTAACGTAAAAGGGTTAGGTGTGACTAACCCAAAATTTTGGACTTTGGGTTAGGTGTGACTAACTCATAAAGGAGGAACGCATGATGCCGCTAACAATGACAAACATTGGTGAAAAATCGTGTATTAGGAAAATTACAGGTAAAGATGATGTGCGTCAACACCTTGCAGAGCTAGGTTTTGTGGTAGGAAGTGAGGTGACGGTGATTTCCAAGCTTGCCGGAAACCTCATTTTATCTGTTAAGGACAGCCGCATTGCTTTAGATGAAACGATGGCAAACAGAATTATGGTTTAAGGAGGATACAGAGTGAAAACACTAAACGAAATTGCCGTTGGGCAAACCGCTTCTGTCGTAAAGCTACATGGCGAAGGTGCGACAAAACGCCGCATCATGGATATGGGCATTACCAAAGGAACCACTGTGATAGTGCGCAAGGTAGCACCCCTTGGAGACCCCATAGAACTAAATGTGCGCGGCTATGAGCTTTCTGTGAGAAAGGCAGATGCCGCCTTGATTGAAGTTGAATAACAATCGGTAGGTCTATATTTTTTTAAGTAACGGTTAGGTATTCCTAACTGTAATGGAGGGTACTATGACACAGATAAAAATTGCACTTGCCGGCAATCCAAACTGCGGCAAGACAACGCTTTTTAATAATCTAACCGGCAGCGCACAGTATGTGGGAAACTGGCCGGGGGTTACAGTGGAAAAGAAAGAGGGCAAGCTAAAAGGCGAAAAGGATGTCCTCATTCAAGATTTACCGGGTATTTACTCGCTTTCTCCATACACACTGGAGGAAGTTGTGACCCGTGAATATCTCGTCACCGAAAAGCCGGACGTTATCCTGAATATCGTGGATGCAACCAACATCGAGCGCAACCTTTATCTCACCACACAGCTTATTGAGCTGGGCATTCCGGTGGTTGTTGCACTTAATATGATGGATACCGTTCGTAAAAACGGCGATTACATCAGCGTGGAGAAGCTGTCAAAAGCGCTTGGATGCCCTGTTGTCACCATGTCGGCGCTCAAAGGCGATGGTACAAGGGAAGCGGCACTTAGGGCGGTTACTTCGGCAAAGGAACAAGTCAAGGAGTTTGTTCCCTGCACCTTTGATGGTAGCATTGAACACGCCATTGCACATATTGAAGAATCCATTGAAAGCTACGTTTCGGCACAGAATATGCGGTGGTTTGCCATCAAGGTTTTTGAGCGTGACGAAAAGGTGCTCCAAAAACTTAGTTTCTCGGCAGAGCTACAAACGCACTTAGAGGAACACATATTAGCCTGTGAAAAAGAACAAGATGATGATGCCGAGAGTACCATCACCAATCAGCGGTATGCCTACATAGCGAAAATCGTGTCAGCTTGTTTGAAAAAGAAAGCACCGGCAGGCAGCCTTACTGTTTCCGACAAGATTGACCGCATTGTTACCCATCGCATTTTTGCGTTGCCTATCTTTGCCGCTGTGATGTTTTTGGTGTACTACATTTCCATTACCTCAGTGGGAGCATTGTTGACCGATTTTACCAATGATATATTGTTCGGTGAATGGGTATTGCCTGCTGTCGGCGGCTTTTTGGAGGGTATGAGTGTTGCGCCTTGGCTGACAGGACTCATTGTAGACGGTATCGTTGGCGGTGTGGGGGCAGTGCTTGGCTTTGTACCGCAGATGCTTGTACTGTTCCTCATGCTGTCTATGCTTGAGGATTGTGGATATATGGCACGTGTGGCGTTTATCATGGATAGAATTTTCCGCAAGTTTGGGCTTTCGGGTAAGAGCTTTATCCCTATGCTTATCGGTTCGGGCTGTGGTGTACCGGGTGTTATGGCATCCCGAACCATCGAATCCGACCGTGACCGCAAGATGACCATTATGACCACCTGTTTTATCCCTTGCGGTGCAAAAATGCCCATTGTGGCGCTCATTGTCGGAGCATTGTTCGGCGGCGCTTGGTGGGTTGCGCCATCTGCTTACTTTATCGGCATGGTTGCGATTGTTATATCCGGCATCATTCTAAAAAAAAGCCGTTTGTTTACAGGAAATCCGTCACCCTTTGTTATGGAGCTGCCTGCCTATCACGCACCGACACCATCAAATATCTTTCGCAGTGCTTGGGAGCGTGGCTGGTCATTCATTCAAAGAGCCGGAACGGTTATCCTACTTGCCAGCGTGGTTATCTGGTTTCTTTCCTCCTTTGGATTTGGAGAAGCCGGGTTTGGAATGGTGGAGGATATGAACGAAAGTATCCTTGCAACCATGGGTAATGCAGTTGCACCCATCTTTGCACCGCTTGGCTTTGGCACTTGGCAAGCAACCGTTGCCACCATTATGGGACTTGTTGCGAAAGAAGAAGTTGTTGGCGTATTCGGTGTGCTGTTTGGCATCGGCGGTGATGCGCTGACTATGGTTGAAGAAGGTGCTTTCGAGGGACTTTCTGCTATTGCGGTACATTTCACAGCACTGTCTGCCTATGCGTTTCTTGTATTCAACTTGCTGTGTGCGCCTTGTTTTGCAGCGATGGGTGCAATTAAGCGTGAAATGAACAGTGCAAAATGGACAACAATCGCCATTGGATATATGTGCGGCTTTGCCTACGCTGCCGCTTTAATTGTGTATCAGCTTGGGGCTTTGGTTACAACAGGTGCGTTTACCATTTGGACAGCGGTTGCCATTGCACTTGTATTGCTTTTGATATATCTATTGGCGAAAAAGCCGAAGGCAGAAAAGCCATCGCTGAAAGCAAAAGCGACTGTTTCGGTTTAAGGAGTGTGTATTATGAATGCATTTATTCAAAATATACCCACGATACTCGTAGGGCTTGCGGTATTTGGTTTGCTTTTTCTTGTAGCTCGTAAGCTGTACCTTGACAAAAAAGCAGGAAAAAACGCTTGCAGTGGGTGCAAGGGGTGCAGCGGCTCTGAAACAGCAAAGCACTGTGCCAAATAAAGAATAGCATTGGCTCGGTCTCACAGCCGAGCCACCCATAAGGGGGTGAAGTGTAATGGAATTAACCGCATCACAAATGCGTTACCTGTTTGCGATTTATCAGGTAAACCCTACGCTACTCTATGCCGAAAGGCTATTTTTTAGAATATTGGGTAAGGATTTCCTAACCTGTAGTCACTCAATATATAAGGATTTTTATTTTGTAAGAGTTTAACTATGTCGTTTTTAATTGCTTTGCTGTATGCTGCTATCTTTTTATTTGTTTTTCATAGGCATATGAAAAAGCATCCCAATATATTTTATGCCGTAGCTTCTATATTTGCTGCAATCCTAACACTTGGGACTCGAAGATAAATTTGTAAAAGTAAAGCTAAAAATAGATAAAAGTATGGCATATCGTGTGTGTGACGATTTTGATGAAAATTCTGTTGTCGAAGCTGGAGAGTATTTTATTGCCACCATAGACTACCCCAAGGGGGATTGGTTATTTAACTTTTTAATGTCCTAGGGTGATAATATTGAAGTATTAGAGCCAAAGGAAATTAGAGAAGAAATTAAAAATACGCTTACAAAAATCTCGGGGGAATATTTTTAATATGACATACTGTTGGCAGATTTGTTTGCTATGATGATATTAAAAATATTTGGAGGTATAATAAAATGATACAATCAAGATGCGGAATAGTTTGTAGCGAATGTGAGTATAAGGAAAAAATGAATTGCAAAGGGTGCATACATATTGACAAGCCCTTTTGGGGTGATACTTGCCCTGTAAAATCCTGCTGTGAGGGGAAAAAGCTCTCTCATTGTGGCGAGTGTGCTGATTTTCCTTGTGAGCTGCTCCATTCCTTTGCCTATGACAAAGAACAAGGCGATGACGGCAAGCGAATTGAACAATGCAAAGTGTGGAGGACAGGCTGTGCAAAATAAAGCGTTAATCATAAAGAAAAAGTTAAGCGGTGTTAGACATCGGGCACGGCTTCGACTATTATTTCAGTGTTTTCTGCTGCAGTACTTTTTGCAATGGCCTTAAAAGCCTCAATAAATTCATCTTCTGAATGGTGGGCATCTGCTTTCTTGGTCATATAAATCTTCTCAAGCTTTGATATATTGTTTTCCTTTGCCGTCCTAAGCGCAATATCAAGCGCACTTTGTGCCATAGTAATATGGTGCATATTTGTCATTCCTTTCAAAATAATATTTACCTCGCTCACAATGTTAGGCAGTTTGTCAGCCAGTACGTCGGACAGTCCCTCTTTATAGTCTATTTCCGCCGCCTGAATACCAATGAGATAGCCGCTTACATGGATATGACCATACAAGAGCGAATAGAGCAGGCTTACATCATGGCAAAAGGCTTTGGGTGGGTAGTATTTTTTACACTCGTTTAAGGGCAGAACAATTACATCCCCGGGGGTTCGGTTTAACATAACAGCATCGATGATAATTACTATGTCATTCGGCTGAATATGTGAAAGGCAACGTTCGGCAAATATTTCTCCCTGATACACAAAAGCATTCGGAGAAGTTATAATTTGCTTTGATACCTCTACGCCTATGCCGTCGTCACACAAAAGGGTGTTGCCTACGCCAAATATCTTCATACTCATACAATCTGAAAGCAAAATGGCTCTGCCTTATCCGAAACCACATGAGCGGCACAGCTTAGGCATGGGTCGAAGGAACGTACAATTCGCCCAATGACCACCTTTGCAGTCTTTAAATCTTCTATAGGCGTTCCAA
>CAYWVS010000090.1:0-10634 GCA_964461765.1 uncultured Anaerovorax sp. | reverse complement strand
ATATGCCATTACAGAAATGGTTACATTAAATAGAGCCGGGCTTTCCCCTATGGAAACCTTGTGTGCTGCCACAAAAAACGGTGCCGAGATGCTCCAGATAGATACGATTACTGGAACCCTAGAGACCGGTAAATTTGCTGACCTTTTGGTGCTTTCCCAAAATCCCCTGAAGGATATTAAAAATGTTTCTGTGGAAAATATGGAAGTGATTTTGAAAGAGGGAAAGTTTATTAAAGAAAAGTGATAATTGAAGCTGTCAAGTTTATTAAAGAAAGTGATAATTGAAACTGTCAAGTTTATTAAAGAAAGTGATAATTGAAACTGTCAAGTTTATTATAGAAAAGTGATAATTTAAGCTATTAAATTTACATATTTAAGTTAAATTACATATTAGTATAAAGAAATTTACTTTTTTAATTCTGGATCTACACTAAAGCCAAATGTAAGCCGAAAATGAGAGCTGCTAAATTACTGTTTCCAGATTTACATGTAATCTTAACTTTAAGTTCAATAGACGGAAGATAAAAAATCAGAGTATACCATTTACCTTTTGGATACTCTGATTTTTGCGTTATTCCTTCATTTTATATTTTTTTAAGGTAAAATGACTAAAAAAACCTTTTTAAGAGAAAATTAAAATGATAATAATTATGCAAAAAAGAAAGAAGTGAGTAACATGAAGAATATCGTAATTATTGGCGCAGGTTATGCAGGCATTCTGACAGCGAAGAAATTATCAAAAAAATTAAAGAACCATGAAGATATAAACATCACTTTAATTGATAAAAACCCTTATCATACCATGCTGACAGAATTACATGAGGTTGCCGCTAATAGAGTAGAAGAAGACAGTATAAAAATAGGTTTAAAAAAAGTTTTTGCCAGAAGAAAGGTAAATGTTGTTTTAGATACCATTGAATCCATAGATTTTCAGCAAAAACAAGTGAAAAGTGAAAAGGAAATTTACCCATATGATTATCTGGTTTTGGCAGCGGGGTCTACGCCCACTTACTTTGGGGTAACCGGTGCGGAAGAATACTCCTATAAGCTTTGGTCCTATGACGATGCAGTGGTATTAAAAGATAGGATTCATCATTGTTTTCGTAAGGCAGCTGTTGAAACTGATTCCCAGTTGAAAAAAAAGTTGCTGACCTTTTATGTGGTGGGTGCGGGCTTCACAGGGGTAGAATTAATCGGAGAAATTGCTGAATATGTACCAATACTTTGCAAGCAATACGAGATTGACAGATCCATGGTTACCTTATGTAATGTGGATGTTTTACCTAGAGCCGTTCCTATTTTACCGGAAAAACTTTCCGCAAAGGTTGAAAAGCGTTTGAAAAAAATGGGAGTTCAGGTATTAATGAATACCGGTGTTGTGGGGATAGGTGAAGATTTTATCGAAACAAAAGTAGAGGATACGGTCACTCGCCATTCTGCAGGAACTGTAGTTTGGACGGCGGGAATCGAAAGTGCGGCCATTACACTGGAGGCAGCAAAAACATTGGAATCAGCCGCAAGGGGAAGGATAAAAACAGACTCCTATCTGCGTTCTGTTGACGATGAATTTGTTTTTGTCATTGGTGATAACCTCTTATTCACCCCTGAAGGGGAAGAAAGACCCGTTCCTCAGATGGTGGAGAACTGTGAGCACAGTGCCCATACTGCAGCCCATAACATCGTGGCAGCTTTAACCGGTGGAAGGATGGAGGAGTATCACCCTAAATTTCACGGTGTCATGGTCTGCATAGGTGGACGGTATGGTGTGGCCAGGGTAGGTCTGCCAAACATGATGTTTAACTTACCGTCTTTTTTCGCCATGTTGTCAAAACACTTCATAAATATTGTTTATTTTCTTCAAGTTTTAGGGTGGAATAAAGTATTCAACTATTTAAAGCATGAGTTTTTTACCATTCGAAACAGGCGAAGCTTTCTGGGAGGGCATTTTTCAAACAGAACCCCCAGCTTCTTAATTGTTCCCATACGAGTTTGGTTAGGTTTGGTTTGGTTGTTTGAAGGTATAAAAAAAGTGGCGGAAGGTTGGTTTTCTAAGCCCATGCTCAGTGATTTTTTTGGAGGCGCCAACGCCTGGTACAACCGTATTCTCAACAGTGCAGGAGCCCCAAGCATTGGAGGTAATCTGGGAACCGTGGCAGACGGAATGACTTCTGCTACAGCAGAAGCGGGAGGAGCTGTAAAGGATGCCATAGAAGCAGGGGGCACAGTTTTATTAGATTTTAATTTTTTAAAGTTATTTGATGTTGTCTTTGTATCAGGGGTTAAATTAATTGAATCCACCATGGATACTTTTGCGTTTCGTTTAAATGTTCCCTTTATAAATTGGTCTATTAAATCCTTTATGTTACCCAATGAAAGTATTCAAATATTTTTACAAAGCAGCATCGTTGTAGCAGAAATTTTAATAGGATTGGCTTTGATCGGGGGTTTATTTACTTTCCCTGCTGCAGGACTTTCCCTGATTCTACAGATTATGTTCGTATCTACAACAGGTTTATATTTAAATACAATTTGGATGATTCCTGCCGCAATTGCAGTGCTAATAGCAGGTGGAAGCACTTTTGGATTAGATTATTATGTAATCCCATATATAAAAGACAAGTGGAAGAACATCGGGTTTGTAAGAAAGTGGTATATATATAATGATTAATGAAGTTTACCTCACTTACGAAGATGCTTTTCGGAAGATTGAAGAAGCTTTAAATAAAAAGTTACTTTATTCACCAAAATTGATCCTTAAATATATGAAGCATTTAGCATCTTCCAAAGGTAAATATATTCGTGCAAAATCCCTGTTAACCTGCGCTCTCAATGAAGATGAAAAGGTTCATAGGGATGCTGTAAGTTTTGCAGCGGCTATAGAATTATTGCATTTGGCAAGCTTAGTCCATGATGATGTGATCGATGATGCCGACCAGCGAAGAGGGATGCCTACTTTACAAAAATTATATGGCAAAAAAACTGCGGTCATTTGCGGCGATTATTTGCTGTGTGCTTCCTTGCAAATGTTAAAGGATATTCCCGATAAGGAGTCTTATGGAAAATTTGAACTGACGGATTATATTACAAAGCTTTGCCTGGGTGAATTACTGCAGGAAACCAATGTGAACAACCTAAAGCTCACCACTCATCAGTATTTGAAGATCATTCGAGGGAAAACTGCTGCGCTGTTTGAAGCATCTTTTCATATGGGTGGGTTGCTTTCTATAGGTCAAAATCAGGATTTGAAAAAATATATCCAGCTTGGTCGTTATTTGGGCATGATCTTTCAACTTACAGATGATTGCATTGATTTTGAGGCGGAAGAGGATGAGGCGAAGAAACCTGTTCAATCGGATTTAAAGCAAGGGGTGATCACCTTACCTGTGATCTTTACAATAAAAAAGGATGCATCCATAGCTCATCTGATTCAAAATGCACAAATATCAGGAAAAGAAATTCATAGAAAAATTATGGAAAGCGGAGCTATCCTTTATACAAAAAAATTATCCGGTAGATATTATGAAAAAAGTATGAAGCTAATAGATTTTTTGGATATAACCGCAAATAAAAAAGAAAAGCTGTTAATCTTGTTTAATCAAGCCATGCAAGGAATTAAAAAGTAACGATGAACCCACCTAAAAATAATATTGACTTAATAAGTGACTTTAAGTTAATTGAAAGGAAACATCAATAAATTTATGATAAAAAGATATTTTCAATATGTGGAGATTATGACGAAAATCACTAGTTTGTTTGCTTTCCTTTTAACTTTGGCCTATCTATTTTATAGGGGACAGGCTGTTAATTGGTCATTAACAGCATTATTTTTTGGATCCATGTTTATCTTTGATTTGACCACTACGGCCATCAATAACTATGTGGATACAAAGACCAATACTCAAACCTTGCAATTTTCCCGCCCGGTGGCATTGGCAATCATTGTGGTGATGCTAATAATAGCCACTGCTTTAGGGATTTATTTGGCTTACTTGACAGACTTGGTGGTTTTGTTTTTAGGAGGAATCTGCTTTCTCTGCGGTGTTTTTTATACCTATGGACCTTTGCCCATATCCAGGCAACCCTTAGGAGAACTTTTCTCGGGAATCTTCTATGGGTTTTTGATACCCTTCCTAATACTGTATATCAATATGCCATCGGGGACATATCTCACCTACAGCCTTTCCTGGGAGACAGTGAGCCTCAGCTTACAGATAATACCGCTAAGTACTGTAATCCTACTTTCCATCGCTCCTATGGCAACCACTTCCAATATCATGTTGGCTAATAATATTTGTGATCTGGAAAAGGATATTGTTGTGAGGAGACATACCTTGCCCTATTATTTAGGAGAAAATGCCTGTAAGCTATTTGCCTGGACTTATTACATCATATATGTTGCAGCAGCCCTTTTAGTGATATTTGAATTACTTCCCTTGATTTTTCTGCTATTTTTATTAACTTGGATTCCGGTTCAGAAAAATATTAAGTTATTTTTAATGAAACAGGAAAAAGATACTACCTTTGTATTGTCCATTAAAAATTACATTTTAATCATGGGCAGCCAAGTCATTTTGATATTTCTATCACACTGGTTTAAATAGGATTGGTAGGTGGATAATGAAATTCATGAGAAAAACAGATGGAATCATAGTTTTGGTTCTGTTAATTATTGGACTCATTATATGGATGATTTATAAACAAACCTTGTCTAAAGAGCCACCCGTTGCTGAGATTTTTGTAAACTCATCTTTGGTGGAAAAAGTGAGATTGGACAAGGGTATGGACAAAACCTTTACTATAAAAGGGAAAGAGCAAGTTGTATTGCATTTGAAAAAAAACGGCAGTATATCCTTTGAAGCTTCTGATTGCCCCGATCAAATTTGTGTTGGTTCCGGGGAATTGGGGACTGCAGGAAAAAGTGCAGCATGTTTACCCAATGGAATGGTGATCAAAATTGTTTCCGGGAATCAAGGAAAAGAAGAACCGGATATGATTATTTGATAAGATTCAGATGATAATAAAAATTAAAAAATTTGATATGACATCAGGGTCAAAATCCAAAACAATCCTCAATATAATATGATATTTTAGTAATAAAAATTATAGTATGATAGTTTTTAAAAACTTAAAATAGTATTTTTATTATAGAACTATGATATTAAAATAATTTAATTATTTGAAAAGAAAAAGTTTCAGTTACCAATAACTACAAAATAATAAAAGGCAGGCAGGGTAGAATGATAAATCAAACAAACACAATAAGAGTTTCAAAGACAAATGAATTAACCTTAACGGCAATATTGTTTGCTGTGGCCTTAATTTTATCCTTGGTGGAAATGATGTTGCCGCCAATGCCCATGATGGTTCCGGGTATGAAACTGGGGCTATCAAATATTGTGGTCATGTACGCTTTATTTTTTGTAGGCAGGTCATCGGCATTGTCCATAATTCTGTTAAAATCAGCTTTTGTCCTATTAATGCGTGGGGCCTTTGCCGGATTTTTAAGTTTTTGCGGTGGAGTTATTTCTATGTTAATAATGGTTATACTAATTAGCATCTTTAAGGACAAGGTATCTTACTTGCTTTTAAGTATATTCGGTGCTATTTTTCATAACATGGGACAACTGTTGGCTATTTCCTTCATGATAACCAACCTATACCTATGGGTATACCTGCCGGTTTTAATCCTTGCAGGTATCATTGCCGGGTTTGCCACAGCCACCTTATTAAAAGTCGTCTTACCAACCCTTCAAAAGCTTGGTTTAAGATAAATAAAGATAAATAAAATATTCAATTCAGGAGGAATAAGAATGAAAAAGAAATTAGCTATTGTATTAACTGCTATCCTGCTATGCTTTATGTTTACAGGTTGCAGCTCCAATGTGCCAAAAGAAGAAGAACCTAATAACAATGAGAATAAAGGCGATGCGGTAAAGACCGGTCTCGGGGTAATATCCTCTGTGGCAAAATCAACAGATGCCACTGCAGAAGCTGAGGGACTGGCGCAGACAGATTCCAGCGTGGTGGCTGTTTTGGTGGACAAAGACGGCAAAATTGTTAATTGTGTTATTGACGGAGTACAGACTAAAATTAACTTTACAACCACAGGAGCCATTACTACAGATCTAAATGATGTTATAGAATCTAAAAATGAACTTGGTACAAATTATGGAATGGGTAAAGTATCATCCATAGGTAAAGAATGGAATGAACAAGCAGCATACTTGGCAAGTTACGTCATAGGAAAGACCGTAAAGGATATTCAAGGAATTGCGTTGACAGATACAGGTGCTCCTGCAGATGCTGAACTGGCAGCTTCCGTAACCTACAAAATCGCAGATACCTTGGCTACCATAGAAAAGGCAGTCAATAATGCTGTAGATGTTGGTGCAAAGGCAGGTGATAAATTGGGATTGGGTATATCTACTAATATTTCTAAATCCGAAAATGCCAAAGCAGATGCGGAGGGATTGGCCCAAGCTTATTCAACCTATACAGCTACCACCTTTGCAGAGGATGGAACCATTACAAGTTGTGTAATAGATGGATCCCAATGCAATGTGAATTTTAATACGTCAGGTATAATCGTAACTGATTTAACAGAACCTTTAAAAACAAAAAACGAATTAGGGGATGCGTATGAAATGAAAAAAGCTTCTTCTATTGGAAAAGAGTGGGACGAGCAAGCAGGGGCATACAGTAATTACGCTAAGGGGAAAAAACCTAATGAGCTAAATGGAATCTCCCTGACAGATTCCGGCGCACCTGATATTGAAGAATTAAAGGCGTCAGTTACAGTTTCTGTAGGCGTTTTCAACGATATTATCTCAAAAGCTTCCGAAAATGCAAAATAATAATTTATTGTATATAGGAGAAATGGCTATGAGCTTTAGGATTATCAAAGGTGCTTTTCCAACAAAGCTCTTGAAAATATCATATTAAAATCTTTGACTAAGAAAAAGAAAGGGTGTGGAATTAAAACATGCCCTCTCTTCTTTTTCAATTATAGAGGTATCAATGCTTAAACGAATTATATCTGTAGCTATAGTAATAACTATCATTTTAGGAACTTGTTCTTGTGGATCAGAAGAACCCAAACGTTATGAAGCACAATTTTTGAATCTCTTTGATACTGTTACTACCATAGTAGCCTATTCCCAAGATGAGGAGAAATTAGCAGAACAGGTTCAATGGATCTATGATGAACTGGAAATTTACCATCAATTATTTGATATCTATAATGAGTATCCAGGGGTTAAAAATATCAAGACTATCAACGATCATGCCGGAATAGCACCGGTGAAGGTTGACCAAAAACTCATAGATTTACTTATTTTTTCTAAAGAAATGCATGGATTAACCCATGGTAAAGTCAATGTCGCCTTCGGAAGTGTATTGTCCATTTGGCACAACTATAGAGAGCAGGGGATAGAAAATCCTGATCTTTCCCGATTGCCAAGCAGGTTAGAGCTAGAAGAAGCCGCTTTGCACACCGATATTGAGAAAGTCATCATTGATACAGCTCGGTCTACGCTGTACTTGGAAGATGAGAAGATGCTTATAGATGTGGGTGCCGTGGGAAAGGGGTACGCTTTAGAGCAAGTGGCAAAAAAAGCAGAAGAACAGGGTATTACAAACATGCTGATCAGCCTTGGGGGCAACGTATGTGCCTTGGGTGGGAAGTACGGAGATGATACCCCTTGGAATGTGGGAGTTGAAAATCCTGATAAAGAATCAGAAACGGGAACCATTGCAACAGTCTATCTCTTGGATCAATCCATCGTTTCCAGCGGAGATTATCAAAGGTATTATACGGTGGGTGGGAAAAAATATCATCATATTATTGATCCGGATACCTTGATGCCTACAGCCTATTACAAATCCGTTTCTATTATATGTAATTCCTCAGGCATAGCAGATGCTCTTTCCACAGCTATTTTTAATATGCCTTTAGAGGAAGGTATGAAATTTATTGAATCCCTTCCTCAAACGGAGGCCTGTTTCATCTTAAAGGATAATCAGGTGGTGTATAGCTCAGGATTCTTTGCAAGATACGTTCCTTAGTATACGTCTTTAAGGGTATTCTTCGTAATTAATATGAAATATTATTTCATATTTTAAAAGATAAATTTCAAGGATAATTTAAAGTGATAAAATAAAATGAAACTTTTATAAAAAGTTTAAAAAAATCTTTAGAAAGCCTTTAAAATAAAAGGCTTTTTTATGTTTTTGAAATAAAGTTAAAATTCGAAAAAAGAAATTAATTTTTAATTTTCGGAAAATTTTATAAATAAATATTGAAATAAAATTTCAAATATGGTAATATTATTTCAATTAAGGGTAGCCTGTTACTTCGGAATAATATGTAGAAAGGGTAACTAAGAATTTTGTAACTAAAATGATTGGTTAAGTACTTTTCAATATCGAAGTAATAATAGCTCAAGTAAAAAAGGAGGAAGAAAAATGAAAAAATTATTAGTTGTTGTAATGTGCCTTGCTATGATCATGACAGCGTTTGCAGGATGTAGTAGCTCAACTAGCACCGGCGGTGGCGCTCCCGAGGGCGAAGGTGAAGTAATTAAAATTGTTGTGGCACACGTTTATTCCACCAACAGTACCGAAGACGAATATTTAAGATATTTTAAAGAAAAATTAGAAGAAAGAACTGAAGGCAAGGTGGAAGTTACCATTTATGCCAATGGGCAAATGGGCTCAGAGCGTGAAATTGCAGAGCAAGTAGTTATGGGAACCGTAGATATGGGATTCCACGAAGGATCCATGTGGGCTACAGCTCTAAACAATCCTAAGCTTTCTGTAACAGGGCTTCCTTATCTTTACTCTGATATTGCAGGTCAAGCAGCAGTTATGGAAGAAATCATTATCCCAGTTGCAGAGGATCTTTATGCAGATACGGTCATCGTACCTCTCTTCTCATTTACCCAAGGTCTGAGAGAATTTATGCCTATGAAAGCACCTATCACAAAGCTTGAGGATATTAAGGGTCTGAAGGTAAGAACACCTGAAATTCCGCTGTTTGTTGAAACGTTAAAATCACTTGGGGCCAACCCTACCACTTCTTCTTGGAGTGAAGCGTATCAAATCCTTTCCCAGGGCGTAGTAGATGCTATCGAAGTGGATATGGCTACAGCTGTAGAAGCCAACATGCAAGAGTTGGTAAAATACGTTTCCAAAACAGGACATTTAGGCGGAATCAATATCTTTGGAATGAACAAAACCAAGTGGGACACCATTCCTGAAGATATTCAGACAGCCATAAAAGAGGTTGGTATGGAAGCTCAGGCCGAGCAAATCAAAGCCAGAATCGAGGTTGATAAGAAGTATGAGCAAACTATGATCGATGCAGGCGTTATCATCAATGAAATTGCTCCGGAAGAACTGGAAAGAATGGCAGCCGCCATGGCTCCTATTTATCAGGAATTCGTAGATTATGGCTTGGGTGATGTAATTAAGCAAATCCAGGAAGTAGCTAAGAACGCACCTAGATAAATCTTTTCACCAATACATATTACTCCGACACTAAAAGTGGCAGCAAAGTGCCAATAAGATTCATTTGCTACGTTAGATGAGGGAGTAATAGATATTATTAGGTGGAGCCTTTTGGCTCCACCCTAAACAAGGAGGTGCTTTCAGGTGGATATTTTAATAAAATTGGACAAAATCATAGAACGTTTTCAGACTTATCTTTCTGTAGCGTTATTTGCATCGGTAATCTCCATTGTTTTTGCTATGGTAATCTTTCGTTATGTATTAAACAATTCATTGGTCTGGGGGGAGGAGGTACTCCGTTTCCTGGCCATCTGGCTGATTATTGTAGGCTCCTCACTAACGGTGAGAGAGGACAGACATGTAGCCATCGATGTTTTACAGAGCGTAGTTTCAAGTAAAAAAGCAAAGATGATACTATATACCATTACTAGAATTACAGCAGCTACTTTTCTGATTATATTACTGCCGGGTTCCATAGAATTGATTCAAAAATCCTCCAATTCCATTGCGAATACCGTGCCCATCACTTATTTTTGGGTTTATTTGTCTTTTCCTGTGGGTGCAATTTTAATGCTGTTATCCTTTATCAGTGTTATCCCCAGACATTTGAAATCCATGAATGATGAGGAGGTGAGTCACCATTGATTCCAATTGTAGTCATATCTTTAATGCTCCTGTTACTCATCGGTGTACCCATCACCTTTGCAATCGGATTATCAGGAATTATTGCCATCTTATTGGGAAGCGATTTGCCCCTTTATATGGTGGTACAAAAATTCATCAGTGGGATTAATTCCTTTTCGCTGATGGCAGTGCCTCTCTTTATTTTAGCAGGGGCAATCATGGGAAAAGCAGGAATCTCATCCAGAATCGTAGAGTTGGCAGCAGCAATGTTTTCTTGGATGCGTGGTGGATTAGGGATTGTATGCATTGCTGCCAATATGGTGTTTGCAGGAATTTCCGGGTCAGGGTCGGCGGCCATCAGTGCCGTAGGTGGATTGACAGCACCGGAAATGAGAAAAAAGGGCTATAATCCCGGAATGATCGTGGCAATTATCGGCGGTGGAGGGTCCGAGGGCGCCGGCATACCGCCCAGGAAAGATAGGTGGGTGGTTGGATACTTAACA
>CAYWVS010000089.1:0-11443 GCA_964461765.1 uncultured Anaerovorax sp. | reverse complement strand
AAGGATATTTCCATTAAAATAAATGAATAGTTAGCTTATATTCCTGTTATGAGCATAATCTTTACAAACTTCCCGGCATCTAAATCGTCTACGAAGCCCAAATATCGAAAAGCCTGTCGAATTTTGTATTTGGCAGGCTTTTAATGTATAATAAGAATTAATACTATACTGAAAACTGAAGCCAATGTCATAAACAAACAAAGGATATATGAGGATACACAGGGCGGCAAAGGTGTGAATGATAAATGTATGGTGGGCACTCTTGCATCAGAACGCCCACCGGTACGCTAAATCAAATTGCAAGGTATAAAGCAATTTCGGCTGTCAATTGGGATTACTTCCTCACACATGCAGACAATACCGCCTGCGCCCGTTTGAATTGTAGTTTTATCTAAAACAGAGAACTTTTTTATCTCGCGGCTATCCGGGTTTGCGCTTTTCTTGATTTCCAACGGGTGAATGAGATTGTTTTGCTCAATGAAAATGTCTATTTCCTTTGCGTTTGTATCGCGGTAATAGGTCATGTTGGCTTTAATACCCGAATAAGCGTAGCTTTTCACTATTTCCGCAACCACAAAGTTTTCAAAGAAATGTCCGCTTGCCGCACCGTTTAACAGGGTTTCCGGTGTCAGCCACATGGATAAATGCGCCGCAAGCCCTGTATCACAGAAATATAACTTGGGCGTTTTTGTCAAGCGTTTTAAGGCATTATTGGCATACGGTCTTAAAAGATAGACGATTCCGAGACCCTCTAACAATCTGAGCCAGTTTTTCGCCGTCGGCTGTGCAATTTCGGCGGCATCGGCAAGGGTCTTGTAATTTATCTGTTCGGAAACAAGTGCGGCACAGGCGGTCAGAAACTTGCCAAAGCGTAAAGTGTCCGTAATGCCGCCAAGCTCTGCCACGTCACGCATTAAATATGTGTTTACATAGGCGTTAAAATACTCCTGCCGCTCCTCGGAAGCTGCATGAACAACCTGTGGCATACCACCGCGCCAGATATGCTCAAACACCTTTATTACATCATTTTTAGACACTTTTGCTTGTCGCTCTTGCAGGCATGGTAATGAAAAATCAAGCTCGCCCTCAAATAATATACCGTCCTTTTCATTACGAGAAAGGCTGTACAGCTCCAAAATGCCTATTCTACCCGCAAGCGTTTCCCGCACGTTCTTTATCATACTAAACTGCTGTGAGCCGGTAAGCCAAAACCGTCCCGTTTCCTCGCTCTCGTCGCATAAAAGCTTTATTTGACTGAATAATTCGGGAGCATACTGTACCTCGTCGATTATAATGGGTGGCTTATAGGTTTGAAAGAACAAAACAGGGTCAGTTTTTGCAAGATTTCTTGCCATAAGATTATCAAGCGTGACATAGGTGCGGTTTTGCCCCTCTGCCAAACGCCTAAGCATAGTAGTTTTTCCTACCTGCCGCGCTCCCGTCACAAGCACAGCTTTAAAAAACGCACTCATGCGCGTAAATTTGCGTTCCAAATTACGATTGATGTATTCCATAACACACACCTCTTTTTATGATAATATAAAGTATATGTTATTTTATCATAAATATTCTATATTGTCAAATCATACGTCAGATGAAGCAAGGTTTCAATAGCCACTCATTGTCACTCCACCTTCTCCACAAGCTTCTGTCTGAGAGATGAGGATACCTCATCAAAGTCAAGCATAGGCACACCAGACAGTGCCTGACTCTCGGCTTCAAGCAATGCGGCATCAATGCGACGGTTATTTTTCATGGTTTCAAACTGTTCTATACTCATAACAACCATATCGCCGTAACCGTTTTTTGTAAGGTAGACAGGCTCATTGATCTCGTGAACAATACGAGAAATCTCAGTAAAATTGTTGCGTAAATCGGAAATGGGTCTGATTTGCGGCATAGATAAACACCTCCCTTTGGCTATATATTATCATAATTATGATATACAAAAAGAGGGAATTATTCAACTGATAAGGAGAAAGAACAAAAATGTTAAAACGGGAAACTTCAAAAACCTACGAACTTATAATCGGGGACACGGTTTACACCATGGAAAGCGAGGCTCCCGATGACTGCCGAGTGTATATGGTTGATGCGCTCATCGCCTTGATGAAGCGAGATATCATAGCCTACTTGTAAACTGATTGACGTTACTAATCTTAAAAAAATAAACTGTGCCTTTAAAGAATTTTAGTACTTATTAAGGCACAGTTTATTTAATTACAGGTTAACCCCTAAATACAGTGATCTAGTTAACAGTATAGCAGGATCCGTCTCTGAGCCCCATGCCACGTCCATTGCCTTGACCTTGCCCGGCTCCCATGCTACAATTACCTCCACCTGTTCCCAAACCCGTTCCGTTGGATCCGAATTTGGCACCCATATTTTGACCGATTCTTGCCGAACCCGTACCATCACAGGTAAGCTGATTTTCCTCAATGGCTTTAATAATTGCATCTGCACGCTCTCTGGTTATGGTACCTGCCGCTACTTGCGCATCAAGGTTACTCTTTTTCAGCTCAAGCCTTTCAGCCTTATACGTAGCAAGTGCATCATTTGTTGTTGCTGCAAATGAGGTAACGGATGTTGCTCCAAGAGCAAGCACCAAGGCTCCCAATGCCACTATTTTTTTCAATTTCATAATTATGATCTCCTTTTAATTTTTATTGAACAGCTTTTATTTAGGGCTACTGACAATTTAAAAAATTTTTAAATTCATAAATTTTAAAAAAAATTTAATTGAAAGTCAATATTTTGATTGATTTGATAAATTTTATAAATCTTTAAAGGCTTTATAAGTATAAATTAGCCTTTGGTTCAGTTCGCCCATAACTACTGTTATGTTAATAGGATAATAAAAAAATGTGGCAAAAATATGTCTTTGATTTTATAATTTTATGATATTTTTATTTTATTTATTAAACTAATTGTTTTTTGTGAAAAAACAAATGTAAACTTAGAGCCTTGTCCTTTTTCACTCTCAACAGTTAAATGTATCCCGTGCCGATCAGCTATTTGTTTTGAAATTGCCAACCCTAATCCTGTACCGGTTTTATTGTCCTCCGTACGAGACATATAGAATCGATCAAAAATATAAGGTAAATCTGCCGCATCTATTCCAATACCGTAATCCTTAATAGTCAGTTGGTTTCCTATAAAAATCATTTCCACCTTTCCATTATCCGCGGAAAATTTAAAGGCATTATCAAGGACAATTATCAGCATTTGTCTCAGCCTCCCATAGTCACCCCTAAAGTGGCATTGGTCGCTTTGCTTATCTACAAGAAGTTTAATATTCTTCTTTGGCCAAAGCTGTTGCACACTTCTAGTCACATCATCCAGTAGCTCACACAGTGAAATATCCTTTTTTTCTATTAAAAAATCAGTATTTTGCAACTTTGACAGCTCCAAAAGTTCACCCACCAATCGTTGTAACATCTTTGCTTCTGATAGAATTTGTTCATGATATTCTTTCATCTTATATGGGTCAGTTATCACCTCTTCCACCAATGCCTCTGCAGAACCTCGTATAACAGTCACCGGAGTTTTTAATTCATGGGATACATTGGCAACAAAATCCCTGCGTAATTGCTCAAGCTTTGCGCTTTGCTGACTTGCAAAGTCCAATTGTTCTGCCAAAATGTCCATGGTATCCGCAAGTTCCCCAATTTCATCATTCTGAAAGATATTATTTTTTGCCGTGTAGTCGCCCATTGCCAAACATAAAGCAGTGGTTTTCATTTTTGTTAAGGGTTTTGTAAAAGATATGGAAAAAACGATAGACAGAAGAACAGCAATGAGCAAGGCCGACAAGATACTGATAATAAGGATTGATATACCTTTGGTAACAGCGGCATCTATTCCATGAACAGGAGAGTGAAGCAAAACGACCCCCACTACTTGATTGGAAACCTTAATTGGCACACCAACGGTTAAGGTAAGCTCTTTAAGCACACTGCTAAAATCCTCACTGAAAACGATTTTATCTTTAAAAACCTCACCTATCAATTCTTCGGCATTCTCAGGCAAATCAGTGTAATGATACCTGTCAGCCATCATCATTCCTTGCCCTCTTCCCGCAGTTACCAAATTAAGTTGGTCATCTACCACCCACACATCTGTACCGGCAATATCACCGATAAAACGTAGATATGCACCATATCCGCCTCCCATGCTGCCATTTCCCCTATCTATGTATAAAGATAAGGTAGTTGCAATATTAGTGGCTCGGCTTTCAAGATCAGATTTATGAATATTTAAGGTGTGATTACGAAAGAGCAAAATGAAGATACTGCCGATAACAAAAGAAAAAATAAGTAAAGCTATGGCGAAATTCAAACTAAGCCTTAAAGCGATTTTACTTTTTAGCATCTTTACTCACCTCGAATTTATATCCTACACCCCAAATGGTTTTAATCTCCCATGATGGGTGTTCATATTCATCCAGTTTTGCCCGAAGTCTTTTAATATGGCTATCCACCGTTCTGCTCTCCCCAAAATAGTCGTATCCCCAAAGTAAGTTCAGCAAGTTATCCCGCGAAAAAACTTTGTTTTTCCCGGTAGCCAATGTCCACAAAATCTCAATTTCCTTCTTTGTAAGAGATATACTTTCACCTCGGATTGTAACGCTGTAGTCATCAAGATTAATTTTTAAATCTTCAAATTCAAAAGTATGCAATACTTTTTCTTCCCTTATAATCCGGCGTAGAATTGCTTTAACTCTTGCCATAACTTCCCCGGGGGAAAAAGGTTTTACTATGTAATCATCTGCTCCGATTTCTAAGCCCATGATTTTCTCAAAGTCTTCTCCTCTGGCAGTAACCATGATAATGGGTACATTGGAGGTTTTTCGTATATCACGGCACATCTCAAATCCATCTTTCCTGGGCATCATTACATCAAGCAGAAGAATGTCGGGGTTTTCCCTTTGGAATTTTTCCATGGCATCCTCCCCGTCATAAGCTACAATGGGTATAAACCCCTCTTTTTTTGCATATTCTTCCAAAATAGAAGTAATCTGTTTATTGTCGTCTACAATCAAAATCTTAAGCATTATATCCTCCTGTAAAGGGTATCTACCTTAAATGAACAAACTCATGTCACTCTCCTCGGCGTGAGCAATCATAGCGGCGGCTCCTGCCAATTTTACTCCCGGAATCAGTTCTTCCGGTTTAATACCCATTACGTCCATACTCATGGAGCAAGCCAGCAATTCCACACCGCTTTCCTGAGCCATTATAATCAAATCTTCTAAGCTATCCACATTCTTTCTCTTCATGACACTTCGAATCATCTTGGTGCCCATCCCTCCCAGATTCATTTTAGAGAGGGATAACTTCCGACTTCCTCTGGGCATCATCTTTCCAAACATAGTGGATATAAAATCTTTCTTCACCTTTACCTTTTCAGATTTTCTGAGTATATTCAGTCCCCAAAAGGTAAAGAACATACTGGTTTTTCTTCCTAATGCAGCTGAAGCATTTGCCATAATAAAGCTAGCGATAGCCTTGTCTAAATCTCCGGAAAAGACAATAAAATTCTTGCCGGTTCTTTCGCTTAAATTGAAAGCAATATTCTGGCGGTTACCTTTCCTAATCCGAGCTACAGAGATACCTTTACTACTCTCCATCCCTTCAAAGGTATTGCCGGTTCTTCGGCAATACCCTTCTACATCACATGCAAAGGAAGGATCGGTAGTAGAGATTTCTATAACATCCCCTATACTCGCTTCGTTCATTGCGGCAGATAGCTTTACAATAGGTCCCGGACATTGTAAGCCACAAGCATTTAGGGCAATTTTTTTACCTGTGGCTTCAGTTTTTTTTGATAAATCAGCTCCTTTAGATTCTTGAACTGTACCTATGACTTCTCCCTGAGAATCTTCAACCTCAGGGTTGATCCCAATAGGATCTGGGGGTTCAAAAGCAGATCCGAATATGCTGTTATATAATCTGTATCCGCCGCTTAAATTGTAACACTCAAACCCATTTTGTTTTAGTATACGACAAGCCAGATAACCGCGCAATCCTATTTGACAAGTAACATACACTTTTTTACTTTTGTCTAAATTATGAATGTTTTTCCTTAGGTCATCTAAAGGAATATTAATAAAACCTTCAATATTACCATTTTCATACTCCAACACTGTTCGTGTATCCAATAAAATCACTTGACTATCTTTTTGCAAAGCTTCTATATCATGCCAATGGAAGTTTTTCACCTTTCCAGTCAAAAGATTTTCAATGGTAAAGCCAGCCATGTTCACCGGGTCTTTTGCAGAGGAGTAAGGTGGTGCATAACATAATTCCAACTTTGTCAGATCATAGGCAGTGGCGCCGAATCTAATTGCCGTGGCAAATACATCACAACGCTTATCACTTCCCTCGAATCCTACGATTTGTGCTCCCAAAATCTTGCCGCTTTCCTTTTCAAATATGGTCTTTATGGACATATTTACCGCACCGGGATAATATCCTGCATGGCTTGCGGAATAGGTAAAGGACTTATCATAATTTAGTCCTAATCTCTTGGCAATTTTTTCGTTAATACCCGTAGTTGCAACCGTCATATCAAACACCTTCAAAATGGCAGATCCTTGAGTTCCCGTATAAGTGCTTTTGATTCCACAGATATTATCTGCTGCAATTCTACCTTGTTTATTGGCAGGCCCTGCAAGGGGAATCATTACTTTTTGCTCCGTTATAAAATCTGTAACCTCTATAGCATCTCCCACAGCAAATATGTTTTCATCTGAAGTAAGCATATGATCATTTACCATAATGCCGCCGCGTTGATTCACATTTAACCCTGCATCTTTGGCTATACTGCTTTCCGGTTTCACGCCGATGGCCAAAATTAGCATATCAGCCTCAATTTTACCATTATCCAAGGTGACATTTAGTCCACTGCCTACTTGTTCCACACCATGTACCCCATTTCCCAAAATGAGTCGTACACCTTTACTCTTTAGATGCATATGAATGTCACATGCCATATCGTAATCCAGCGGGGCTATCACCTGATCTTGCATTTCAACAATGGTGACCTTTAACCCGGCGCTATGGAGATTTTCTGCCATCTCCACACCGATATACCCACCACCTACAATAATGGCACTCTTAGGTTTCTGGTTTTCAATGAATTCTTTAATTTTATATGTGTCCGGAATATTTCGGAGAGTAAAAACCTTATCAGATTGTATTCCTTCTATAGGGGGTTTTATAGGTTCTGCACCCATGGACAAAATAAGCTTATCATAGCTTTCAGTATACGTTGTTCCTTTAAAATGATCTTTGACAGTTACGTTCTGAGTCTCTTTATCGATGGAAATTACCTCGTTCCAAACACGTACGTCTACTCCAAAACGCAAATTAAAACTTTCGGGAGTTTGAAGTGTTAAGTCAGCCTTTTCAGTGATCTCGCCTCCGATGTAATAAGGCAATCCGCAATTGGCAAAGGAAATATATTCTCCTTTTTCAAATAAAATAATTTCTGCCTCTTCATTTAGTCTTCTTAATCTTGCAGCCGCCGATGCACCACCGGCAACGCCTCCTACAATGAGAACCTTTAATTTTGACATGGATCTTTCCTCCTTAATCTGATATAATGAATTATTATGGGGGTGATAGTATGCTTAATCAAATTGATTTAGACTTCTTAACTAAGCGTTTACCGTTTTGGGAAAACTTATCCAAAGGGGAACAAGAGGACATTTCATCCAACACAGTCTTGCTTCAATATAAGCAAGGCACCAACATTCACAGTGCTGATAAGGAATGTGTGGGAGTATTGATCGTTAAAAGGGGAGAACTCCGTACCTATATCCTCTCAGAGGATGGAAAGGAAATAACCCTTTACCGTTTAAATTCCGGTGAAATATGCATTCTCTCTGCTTCGTGTTTATTAAACAACATCACATTTGATGTCTATATTGATGCGGAACAAAATAGCGATGTTTTACTAATTAATTCTGCAATCTTCTCCAAATTGATGACTGATAATATATATATTGAGAATTTTTCTTTACGCCTTGCTGCAGATCGTTTTTCAGATGTTATGTGGGCAATGGAACAAATCTTATTTATGAGCTTTGATCGCCGTCTTGCTATTTTTCTTTTAGATGAAGCTGCCAAGTCAGGTGCAAACTACCTTAAGTTTACCCACGAGCAAATTGCTAAATATATCGGAAGTGCCAGAGAAGTTGTGTCACGAATGCTTAAATATTTTGAGGGGGAAGGCATCGTTACATTACATCGCGGTGGAATTGATATTATTAACAAGGATAAGCTAAAAAATTTGCTTACTTAGCCTTTAATTTTTATATAATTTCTTTTTAGACTTAACCCCTACCCTGTTCTTTATCACTCTCCCTATTTTGATTTTAAATTTGAACTACTCATGGATGAAATGTTGGTAAAAAAAATAGTTACCAACATTTTATATTGATAACTATTTTAACCTTTTTATTAATAAATATCTGTGACTTAATCACATTACATCAACTGGCATATGGCATTGGAAAACGCCACAGGATCCTCAATGGACATGCCCTCTATGAGAAGTGCTTGATTGTAAAGAAGCTCTGTATAGACTTTTACCTTATCCTTATCCCCTTCAAAGGAAGACTTTAAGGCTTCAAATACGGGGTGGTTTGCGTTAATCTCCAATATTTTATCTGCTTTTATCTTCTCCTCCGTTGGCATAGCGTTTAACACCTTTTCCATCTCGATGGAAAGCTCTCCCCCGCTTGTGAGGCAAACCGGATGGCTCTTTAACCTTTGTGATAGGGTAACGGCAGAAACCTTATCTCCAAGGGTTTCCTTCATAAAGGCAAAGAGTTCTTTGTTATCTTCTGTTTTCTTTTCCAGCTCTTCCTTTTCTTCCTTGGTATCTTCAATGCCCAAATCTCCGCTTGATACGGACTTAAATTCCTTTTCATCAAACTTAGTCAACACCTTGATAGCAAATTCGTCAATATCATCGGTACAATAGAGAATCTCATAACCCTTTTCCTTCAGCATCTCTGCTTGAGGCATCTTATCCAATTTTTCCACGGATTCGCCACAAGCGTAATAGATATATTTTTGCTCTTCCTTCATTCGAGAAACGTATTCCGCTAATGTAGCCAACTTTTTCTCAGAGGATGAATAAAACATCACCAATTCTTTCAAAGCATCAGCATTCATGCCATACTTATCATAAATTCCATATTTAAGCTGAAGACCAAAAGCTTTGTATACTTCTTCGTATTTTTCTCTGTTTACTTTTTGTAAATCTAAAAGTTCGCTTTTTATCTTTTTTTCAATTCTGGAGGCGATGGCCTTCAATTGTCTGTCGTGTTGCAGCATTTCTCTTGATATATTGAGCGAAAGATCCTGAGAATCTACCAAACCCTTTACAAAGCTGAAATAATCGGGGAGCAAATCTGCACACTTGTCCATGATCAATACTCCGCTGGAATAAAGCTGAAGTCCTTTTTCATACTCTTTGGTGTAGTAGTTAAAAGGAGCTTTCGCAGGGATGTAAAGCAAGGCACTGTAAGTGGTAACCCCTTCTACGTTGGTATGGATCACCTTTGCAGGATCAGTAAAGTCATAGAACTTTTCTTTATAGAAGGTATTGTAATCTTCGTCCGTAAGCTCATTCTTATTTTTGCGCCAAATAGGAACCATGCTGTTTAGAGTGTCATCCTCAAAGTATTTTTCATATTCCGGTGATTCATTGGCAGCATCTTCATTTTCCCCGGCTTCATTCTCAGGCTTTTCTTTTAGCCTACTTTTTTCTACCATCATCTTAATTGGGTAGCGTATATAGTCAGAGTAACGAGTAACTAAGCTCCTCAATCTGTAGGGCTCTAAAAACTCATCATAATTTTCATCTTCAGTATTATCTTTAATGGTTAAAATAATTTCTGTGCCGATGCTATCCTTTTCACAGCTCTCTATGGTGTAACCATCAGCACCATTGGATTCCCACACCCAAGCACCCTCTTCATTCAGGGTTTTTGTAATGACTTTAATATTTTTGCTTACCATAAAGGCAGAATAAAAGCCTACCCCAAATTGTCCGATAATATCAATGTCTTCCTTGGATTCATTTTCTTTTTTAAAGTCTAAGGATCCACTTCTGGCTATGGTTCCTAAGTTGGATTCCAGTTCCTCCTTGGTCATGCCAATACCGTTGTCTGAAATAGTCAAAGTGCGAGCATCTTTATTGGGCTCCAGACGAATATAGAAGTTTTCTCTTGCCATACCGGATAAGTTTTCTGTAAGGCTTTTATAGTAAAGCTTATCTATGGCATCGCTTCCATTAGAAATCAATTCTCTTAGGAATATCTCCTTGTGGGTGTAAATAGAATGAATCATTAAATCCAATAATCGTTTTGATTCGGCTTTAAATTGTTTTTTTGCCATCTTCTCTTCCTCCTTGTAAATATAGGTATAGGTTTCATTACCTTTTCTTGATTTTAGACTTTAGGTTTTATCATAAGTCTAAAAATACATGGTTATTCTATTTCAATTTGTTTTAGCACTCATTGCATTAGAGTGCTGATAAACTTATATTAAAACAAAATGGAAAAATAATCAATATATTTTTCCATTTTAATTAAATTTTTTTATGAAGACATTGGGGGCTGATAGCAGCCCCTTATCTGTCCAATTAGTGCTTATATAAATAAAAATAGACCCGAGGGTCTATTTTTATACAAACTATTCTAGTTATAGTTATTTCTTTGTCTTTTCTTTGCAGCTCTGCACTCAGGACATCTTTGAGGTTCATTTTCAAAACCTTTTTCCTTATAGAATTCCTGTTCGCCAACTGTGAAAGTGAATTCAGCACCACAATCTTTGCAAATGATTTTTTTGTCTTCCATATCGTTTACCTCCTTAACAAAATTGGATCCTATTTCTAAACCTTTTCTCCAAAATATTAAAGAGATTTGTGTCAAAATAATAATCCTTTTTTTAACAACTTTCTGTCGTTAAATTAATATTAACATATAGAATAAATAAATTGCAAGTCTTTTTTTAATTTTCTTGCAATTTATTTTTTATTTTTTTATTACAAATTCATTACATGAAAAAACATTGAAACTTAAACGTTTTTCCTGGTTAACTGTTTTAACACTTCTTGGTAATTTTGTAAATTTCAAAAGAATTTTTAGTTTTTTTGTATTTATTTTTTTATTATATTCTCTAGAAAAGACTAAAAGTAAAATTTAAATCTAATTAAAAAGTTACTCCATAGAACTGATAAAAGCTCCATAGAGTAACTTTAACTTATCAATTAAACAATGTGTCTTTTTGTTATCCAACCGAAATAGATACCGAAGCTCAATATTAACGTTTGGAGAACTGAGAAGCTTTTCTGGCCTTCTTTAAGCCGTACTTCTTTCTTTCCTTCATTCTTGGGTCTCTGGTCATAAAGCCTGCTGCCTTTAAAG
>CAYWVS010000088.1:0-12161 GCA_964461765.1 uncultured Anaerovorax sp. | reverse complement strand
GCCGACCAGTTCAAACTACCGCCGCCTTCAAGCAAAATGCTGTCTATTTTTTCTTCTCCCAGTTTTATCATCAACGCTTTCAGATCAATATGGTTTTCATCCTTTGGAATTGTGACAATTTTACAGTTTGCATTGATATATGCTTGTTTTTTTTCCGGGTCTGTGCAAGCGGTAGCAATAATTGTGGTTAAATTTTTTGCTGTGGTTACAATTTGCGAAACAAGAGGTGTACGCAAATTTGTATCACAAACAATTCTTATAGGATTTTTACCATTTGCGCTGCGGCACGTAAGAAGTGGGTCATCTGCAATTACAGTTTCAACTCCTACCATAATTCCCGTATACTGATGGCGGTCTTGATGCACTCTCAGGCGTGCCGCTTCTCCTGTAATCCATTTTGATTTTCCGGTACAGGTAGCTGTTTTGCCATCCATAGTCATAGCATATTTCATTACTACATAGGGGGTTTTTGTTCTCACATAATGAAAAAACACCTCATTAAGCTCACTGCACTCGTTCTCCAAAACACCTTCAATTACTTCTATGCTATTTTGTCGGAGCATTTCAACACCTTTGCCCGCTACAAGAGGATTAGGGTCCTTGCAGCCAATGACAACCTTACTAATGCCGCTTTCAATGATAACTTCTGTGCAGGGCGGTGTTTTACCATAGTGACAGCAAGGTTCTAATGTTACATAAAGCGTTGCACCTTTGGGCGAAGTAGTGCAGTCTGCCAGCGCATTGCGTTCGGCATGAAATTGTCCATATTTTTCATGGTAGCCTTGACCGATGATTTCACCATCTTTCACAATTACAGCGCCCACCATGGGGTTTGGATTTACAAAACCACAGCCCTTCTTTGCGAGTTCCACCGCTAACTGCATATATTGTGTATCTGTCATGTTACCTCCTCCTAAAGTAAAATGCCTTGAACAAAAGGTTCAAGGCATTTTCAAAATCAACACGCTGATATATGATCACACTTGCAGTAAAAAACTCTGAAACGATAAAATCATTTCAGAGCAATAAAGCAAATATAAGCATAATCATGCAAATATCGTTTCATCTTCTTTCATCCAGACTTTACTGTCGGCTTCGGAATCTCACCGAATCATGCCTTGCGGCTCGTGGGCTGTACCACCGGTAGGGAATTTAACCCTGCCCTGAAGACAATTATTCAATTAATAACACTGTAACATGAGTTAATAGGATTGTCAAATATTATTTTAGGTGATAAAATCGTACGATATGAAAATTTTTTTAAGTTCAGATGAAACATTTTATGTCCTTGATCCAATAAAATAATTATTAAAAACAAATATAGTAATTTGTCTTTTTATCAAAGCACTTTATTTCTTTCGCTAATTTACTTTTATAAAACGATACCGGGGTGTTAATGGTAAACTAAAACCATCAGATCTCGGAAAATAAAATCCAGCACAATTCAAGTATTAGCATATGGGTGGTATATACCCTAGTTGAATAGCTTTTGTTGCGGCTTCCACCGCTGAAGAAACATCTAATTTTTCAAATATATGTTGTAAATGATTCGAGAGTGTCCTTTCGCTCATATATAGCTCATCAGCAATGTTTTTTCGTTTCTTTCCACTGCATATTAACTGCAAAATTTGCTTTTCCATACTCGTTAAATCTTCAATGATAATCTCATTGTTTTCGGACGGAAAGCAAGTGCCTCCACGAAAAACACAGAGTAAAGAAGCAACTAAACCATCCGGATTGATATTCTTGTTTAAGAAACCTTTAATGCCAATTTTCTTTGCCTCGTGTCTATAAACAGGTAGATCATATCCTGTAAGGATAATTATTTTTATAGCAGGAATTGATTTCAGTAATTTTGATGCTATTTCCAATCCGCCTTCATCACTTAAGTTTCCAAGATTAATATCCATCAAAACAATATCAACGCTCTTTTCCTTGACTATTTTATCCAAACTCTTAGTGTCCTGCGTAGAGTAGAGCTTTTCAATTTCAATATACTCATCTAAGGCGATTGAAAGACTTTTAGCAAAAAGCATATGGTCATCAACCAATAAAATATTTATAGGAATCATCTCCCTTCATTGGAATTGTGATTTGTATTCTAATACCGTGAGGTATGTTGTTTGAGATAACCACCGTGCCTTCTATGCTTTTAATCTGATCTTTAATTGAAGCAATGCCTTTGTGTTTCAAAGGGTCTGTGCGATTTAAGCAAGTGACATCAGTAGTTCCATCATCGCTGACACAAAGTGAAATAATACCATTTTCTTGTGAAAGCGTAATCCAAGCTCGATTACCATCCGAGTGCTTGTAAACATTTGTAACAAGCTCTCTTAGTAGCCGATATACTAACAAATTATATGGTTCAACCAAAAACAATGAGTTGGAACAATCAAACGAAACAACGATATTGCTCCCAAAAAAAGATTTAGAAATAGCTCCTAGCAGATTTTCAAAGTTTTCTTTTGGAGTTAAGTTCTTCAAGATAATCGGGTGATAATCTTGCATCTGCTCACGGATATGAGTATTAAGGCCATTTAGTGTTTCAATAATAATATCCTGTATGTCAGGGCGATGGGCTTTACCCATCATATTTTTTATGGAAAGTAAATCTTGTAACACATCATCGTGGAGAAAATTTGAAAACTCAGTTTTCAACAGCTCCTCCTGTTGTAACTGCCGTAGAGCGGCTTCATAGTTACTCGTCTTTATCATTTTTCTTTCGCCTTTTTTTAAGCTCTCACTTAAAACAATGTTGCAGATGTAGATAAAAGCAAAAAGCGCATTTACCATAATAAACAGGAGTGTATATTCGCTGCCTAACGCCAATGTTATTAGTCCAAATATTACAATTGACAAACACATAATTACAGCTATCTGTTTTTGACTAAACACCGTGGAAAGTGGCAAACTGTTATGCTCTTTTGACAAAATACCATGAATACACATAAAGAACAAGAGAACAGGCAGGTATAAGCCGAAATTAGAAATATTGTTTGATAGGTCTTTTGTAGTCAAGCTGTAGATAATAAAAAAGACTATGGTTGCCACCATTGAAATAACAAAATATTTCTTTTCACTTTTCAGTACGAAAAGAGCACGTTTGAAATGATACGTTACGACGAAAAAGAAACAAATCACACTTACAACAAACTGTATTCCATACATAATGGCAAAAGCTTTGCTTGATATGCTTATCTGTGTAGCCCATTTTAATGAGGATTTCATAATCAGATTTTGAATCAGCAATCATAGATATATTATTGAAATATAAAATACTGCCTGTGGCAATAAAAAACAGTACCACAAGAAAGCCTATGAGCAGAAAGGTGGAGCTATTGAGGGAAAACAGCTCATTAATTCTATGGGAGTTGCCTTGCAAATAAGGGCTGTTATTAAGCAAACGATTGATTTTTTCATAGAGAATTTCGTTATCCTTTAAAGATTTTCCGTTAAGGCTCATTACACTCGTAAAGGTCTTTTCCCTTGCTGCTATTCGGTTGTAGATTTCGTCGCTCACTATTAGAGTGCCAATACTATTTGCAAAGGATATTGGATTGTTTAGAGTTGTTTCTACGACCGTCAAAGACACGGAATCATTGCCTATTATGAGCGGATATGTATCACCAATCTCGCTAAAGTTATCTCTATTTGGTTGATACTTAACCAAGATACACTCATCATTGTTGAGCTCTGTAAGAGAAGGGATGATAGCATTTTTACTTTGTGCTTGTAGTAGAGAAATGTAATTTGTGTACGAAATACATTCAAAGCCACTTTTACGCAGCAGTCTTTCATTATCCCCATCCCCTTTAGCTGTTTTGATATTATATTCCACCGGAAGTTTCTCTGCCGAAGAAGTCACCTTGTAAATATCGGTTTTTGTAAATGTAATTGTGTTGTCGGATATATTCTGGTGGACAAGCTGTTTTACCGCATCCCCTTGGCTGTCATTTTCAATTCTAAACTCAATTTCCGATGGAGCTATGCGGGATACTGCGGCAATAGGATAATACAATGTCAAAGCCATAACATTTGATATTGTTAGTGTAGCCGCCGAAAGTAGGGTAAGCATAATTAATGTTTTAGAGTTTGAACGAATGCGATAGATAAAATTAGGCGTAGTAATGATATTAGTTTGTGTATATAAAGTTCCTTTTCTTTCTTTACTTTTCTGCACTACATAAGGCAAAAAAGAGGAGATGAAGAATACCGTTCCAACTACAACAAGCAGCATTGTAAGCATACCAATGGGTAAAAATGCACCGCTACAAATTAAGATATTTTCAAATGTCAGAAGCGACAGTATTTTAGATTTACGATACCCCATTAGCCCATAAATACCCAGCTCTTTTGTGCGCCGTTTTAGAAAAAAACTATTTGAATATGCCATATAAAATACTACAAATATACTAAGAAATACAGAAATGGGGCTGCACATCGTTTCAACCCGTCCATCTGTAGATATCTTTTGTAACATAACATTGTTCATGGAGAATGATGTAAACGCAAAGAGAACTGTGATTACAAAAGAAACAGATAGTAAATAGAGAGTGTAAAAGGATAAATTTTTTTTAAGGTTTTTAAAAGCCATTGATAGATTGTTCATTTTTTCTCCTTACCTTTCTGTATCAAGTTTTGCAATCTCAAGAGTTATAGACTCATAGAATGCGCGCCTACTATCACATTTTCTCAGTTCGCTTACAATGCTACCATCTTTGAATATCAAAATGCGATTTGCAAAGCTTGCAGCGTAAGCATCGTGCGTAACCATTAGTATTGTGGTATGCAGGGCAAGGTTTGCTTCCTGTAAAGTGTTTAATAGCTCTGTCGCAGAGCTTGAATCTAAAGCTCCCGTAGGTTCATCTGCAAACAAAATGCTTGGCTGTTTTACAATGGCTCTTGCCGCAGATGCTCTTTGCCTTTGACCCCCGGATAATTCACTTGGATATTTATTAAGCTGAGATGCTATACCAAATCTTTCAGCTAAACGCCGCACCATATCGTCAATTTTTTGAACCGGTAGCTTTTGGAGGGTTAGAGGCACTATGATGTTTTCTCGAATGGTAAGGCTATCAAGTAAGAAATATTCCTGAAAAATAAAACCTAAGTTGTCTTTGCGAAAATCGGCAGCCTGTCTATTACTCAGTTTTTTCAGACTTACATCGTTAATTAAAACATCTCCGCTTGTGGGCGTGTCAATAGTAGAAAGGACATTGAGCAAGGTTGTCTTTCCGCTGCCGGAAGCTCCCATAATGCCAATAAATTCCCCTTTTTCAACATAGAAAGATACTCTGTTTAAGCTTGGGCGAACTGCCTTTTCATAGGTTTTGGTTATTTCTTTTGCTACTAATAATGGGGGCATATTAAGTCTCCTTTTCGTTTAATATCCACATTGTAACACCACAGATAAAAAAAGAATGAGTAAATCAAGCAAGTTTTTTTGCGTGATTTACTCATTCAGGTAAAGCAAAAATGTGAAACTCTAAACTAAAGCAGGAAATCATTATAGACATTCAAGGTGATAATTTGAAAAAGTTGGAACAATACAAATGGATACTATGCCCTATATGCATTGGTTGTGTGGCAAAATGCACACCGCTGCCGGAAGCGTACCGGAACCACATAAATGCTGGTTTGTTCATTGAGATTATACTCACAATCACCCTATAAACAGAAACCATCCATCACAAAAACTCAAATATCACTATCTCGTTTCCGTCAATATCCCTTAAGCCAACCTCGTAAGTTCCCCAATCATGTCTAATGGCTTCAGACAGTGGAAGTCCTTTTTTCTTTAAATATTCTATTGTTAAATCGAGATTTTTAGTTTGAAATACAAAGGATTGATGTCCAGTTGGCTGAACATTAACCTTTTTGCAATCCCATATACAAAGAGTGGGGGCGTTTTCTATAAACCCAAGATAAACCCCATTTGTATTGTCATCATCGGTTTTAATAAAGGGTATTTCTAATACCTGCCAATAAAACTCTATAAGTTCTTTCGCTTGCTCAGAAAAAATATTTGTGCAGTAGTATCCGGTTATCATCTTCTCACCATCCAAAAATCATTTTTCATCCAATCACTAAACATAATGAATTTGTATCTCATTATACCATATTTAGTTAAAAAACAAATAAAGTAATATTGTATTTGTTTAAATTACCTTAATAATCCAACTAGGTCATTTACCAACGCCAACTTTTCATTCATTCCATAACCACACTGGCAGGCCATTCTAATTTGCTTGGTAGTTTCAGTATCAAACATGCTTTCCAGCCGATGCACAGTAGAATAAATTTGCTATGGTACATAATAATATCAAATAAGTAAAAACTACACAATGCATTACACTAATTTTGAGGTAAAAAAATCATGAATATATTTATTGCTATCATCTTATTTTCGTTTGGCATTTTTATAGTTGTAAAAGGAAGCGATTGGTTTGTAAATTCTGCTGTAATAATTGCAAATTCTTTTGGAATACCGCAAATTATAATCGGTGCAACAATAATCAGCATCTGTACTACAATGCCTGAAACCTTAGTTTCAGTTACTGCTGCTTTTAAAGGTCAAACTGATATGGCTGTCGGAAATTCCTTAGGCTCTATTGCCGCAAACATCGGAATAATTATGTCTATTATCTTTATATTTTCAAAGCCTTCTGTAAAACACTCCTCTGATTATTTAGAAAAAGGGATTTTTCTATTAATACCTATTGTTTTGATTTGGGGCGTAGGCTTTTTTATAGGAGAGATCAATAGGCTTACAGGGTTTATTCTTTTACTTCTTTTGATTTTATTTTTATTTAAAAATATCTCCATAGCGAGGCAATCTATAAAAGAGGCTGACACAAATAGATCAGATAAGGAAAAATCCTCAAACTCTATGGGAAAAACTATTATCTTATTTATTATAGGGCTAGCATTAGTAATTTTAGGTGCAAAACTTATTGTAGATAATGGCATAATCTTAGCAGAAATCTTTAAAATTCCTACGTTTTTAATTTCCTTGATTTTCATTTCCATAGGAACATCTTTGCCAGAATTGGTAACTGTTATTTCTTCCATTCGCAAAAAATCTATTGGGTTAGGCATAGGCAATCTTTTAGGCGCAAATATCCTAAATATAGTACAAGTTCTTGGTGTATCTGCCATGGTAACACCTATTCCTCTAACCCATCAAAAATATTTGTTGGTGCTTCAATTTCCAATTTTGCTAGCTATGGCTACCGTTGCAGTTCTCTTTGGCAGAGGTCAAGGCACCTTTAAGCCTTGGAATGGGATTGTATTGCTTTTTCTTTATTTGGTTTTTATCCTTTCATGTTGGTTTATGCAATAGTAAATTATAACAACACAACCATGCTTTTTGTGAATTATTTAATTTCAGAATTATTTAATTTCATATTGACAAAAATAGATATGTTGCATATAATAAACATATCGAATATTTTAGATATGAGGTGTAGTTTTTGGAAAATAAATATTTAGATAACGCAAGGGTATTCAAAGCCTTTTGCGACGAAACAAGGCTTGCAGTTTTAGAAATGCTGCAAAGTGGCGAAAAATGTGCCTGCATACTTTTGGAGCAAGTCAATGTCGGGCAATCCACACTCTCTCATCATATGAAAATCCTTGTGGAAAGCGGTGTTGTATCAGCCCGAAAGGACGGTAAATGGACTTATTATTCCATCAGCGATGAGGGCGCAGAAATTGCCAAACAACTTTTAACTGCTTTACTCGCTCGGTTTGAAAACTGTGACTGTGGCGATAACTGCGCGTGTAAGTAATTTGGAATTTTAGGAGGGCAACACAATGTGCGTTTGCGGCAGACGATACCGATGTAGGTCATACTAAACTAACCCTCAAAGCATAGTAACAATTATGAACTACAACACTTGGAGGTTAGTTTTATGAACTTTTCGACTGAAAGTTTACTAAAAGCAGGAGGTACATTCCTATATCTGTTCGGTGAATTGTTTTTACTGTTTATCGGCATCAGCTTTTTAGTAGCACTTTTGCAAATCTATGTATCCAAAGAAAAGATACAAAAGGTGCTTACCACACCAAACAAAGGACTGAATAGCATTTTAGGTGCAGCACTCGGAGCGGTTACACCGTTTTGTTCCTGCTCGACGGTGCCAATCCTTGTAGGCTTAATCAAAAGCGGTGCACCCTTTTCGGGCATCATGTCCTTTCTCTTAACCTCACCTATTCTTAATCCGGCAATAGTTTCGCTATTCCTGCTGTTTTTCGGCGTGAAGGCAACACTATTTTATGTCTTGTTTACTTTTACCTTTGCGGTTATGGCGGGACTGATACTCGACAAACTTGGTTTTGAAAATGAGGTCAAAAAGGTATCTGTCAAGGGCGGTCATAATCAAGATGTCACTTGGGAAAATCTACAAGGCACATTTTGGCAAAAGAACGGGCAGGCTTTTAAGTCAGCTATTAAAGATTCTTTCGGATTGTTTCGTGGTGTATTGCTGTTCCTAATCTTGGGTGCAGGGATTGGTGCATTTATCTATGAGTTTGTACCAACAGACCTGCTCGGTCAGTTTGCAGGGGCAGACAATCTTTGGGCAGTACCCCTTGCGGCTCTCGTAGGTATTCCAATGTATATCCGCACCGAAACGATGATACCCATTGCAAGCATTTTAATCGGCAAGGGTGTCGGCTCCGGCACGATGATTGCGCTGATTATCGGCGGTGCAGGTGCAAGTATCCCCGAAGTTTCACTACTCAGCTCTATCTTTAAGAAAAAGATGATTATCGCCTTTTTGGTGTGTATCATGCTTGTAGCGATAACGACAGGGTATCTGTTCAACTTTATTATGTAAGCATTCGTTAAAACAATAAAATATTTGGAGGTAAATATTATGAGCGAGAAAAAAGGTTTATTAGGCGGTTTATTCGGTGGCGGAAAGAAAAAATCCGACTGTTGCAGTATGGAAATCCTAGAGGACGATGACAAAAAGGGCGGTTGCTGTAATATGGAAATTGTACCCGATGAAGATGAGGGTGGTTGCGACTGTGATGGAAAGTGCTGTCCGGCAGAGAAAAAGCCTACAATTGATGGAGGGACAAAAAAATGAGTCGCGAGCAACAATCACAAGGTATAGGTTTTTTTGAGCGGTACCTTACTGTATGGGTAATCATCTGTATGGTGGTCGGTGTGCTTATCGGTAAGTTTATCCCCGCAATACCGTCATTCTTGGGGCAGTTTGAGTATGCCAATGTTTCTATACCCATTGCCATTTTAATATGGCTGATGATTTACCCTATGATGATGAAGGTGGATTTTAACAGCATTAAGAATGTGGGTAAAAACCCAAAAGGTCTATTCGTCACTTGGGTTACAAACTGGCTAATCAAGCCGTTTACAATGTCTGGGATTGCAAGCCTATTCTTCTTCGTGATATTCAAAGCATTAATACCGCGGGAGCTTGCGCAGGATTATCTCGCCGGAGCTGTTCTGCTTGGAGCTGCTCCCTGCACAGCAATGGTATTTGTGTGGTCGCACTTGACAAAGGGAAATCCGGCATACACCGTTGTTCAAGTGGCAACCAACGATCTCATTATCCTTGTGGCATTTACACCGATTGTCGCATTTTTGCTTAGTGTGAGTGGTGTGCAAATTCCGTGGGATACGCTGCTTTTGTCGGTGGTGCTGTTTGTTGTGATACCACTTGCCGGAGGTGTGTTTACGAGAAATATCATCTCGAAAAGCAAAGGCTTGGACTATTTTGAGAACACCTTTATTCCTAAGTTTAACAATGTAACCGTAGGCGGTCTGCTACTTACCCTTGTCATCATCTTCTCGTTTCAAGGCAAGGTCATACTGGAAAATCCCTTGCATATCGTGCTGATTGCGATACCCCTAATATTGCAGACCTTCCTCATTTTCTTTATTGCATACATCGCTTGCAAGCTACTAAAGCTCCCTCATAACATTGCCGCCCCTGCCGGAATGATTGGCGCTTCTAACTTTTTCGAGCTTGCCGTAGCGGTTGCGATTGCATTGTTCGGGCCACAAAGTCCTGTTGCACTTGCCACAATAGTCGGTGTGCTTGTGGAAGTGCCTGTAATGCTTTTCTTGGTTAAGATAGCAAATAACACGAAAGGGTGGTTTCCTAATGAGCAAGCCTAAAGTAGCCTTTATCTGCGTACACAACTCTTGCCGAAGTCAAATAGCCGAAGCTCTCGGCAAGCGCCTTGCAAGTGATGTGTTTGAGAGCTATTCGGCAGGGACAGAGGTAAAACCTCAAATAAATCAAGATGCTGTGCGGCTTATGAAACAGCTTTATGGTATTGATATGGAGCAGACACAGCGGTCAAAGCTGCTCAATGAAATTCCCTCTGTGGATGTGGTTATCACTATGGGTTGTAATGTGGAGTGTCCTTTCTTGCCCTGTAAACATCGTGAGGATTGGGGGCTTGATGACCCCACAGGCAAGAGTGATGAGGAGTTTATAAAAGTCATTGATATAGTGGAGCAAAAAATAAAGCACCTTTTAACTACACTAAGTTCTATTGACTCATAAACTTTTAGCCATCATACCTAAGGATTATGGGGAGTTGCTAAAGAAACTTGATGCCTTGTAAGCAATTATCAAAGCGTCAGCCGCACAGATGTAGAGTAACCTCTCCTCTTTCATATTTATTGAGATTTTTGAACCAAATGTTGTCAAAAAATAATCTATCAAGATAATCGGTGATATGCAATAGGAAAAAATTTAAAGAATTAGTTACTCGGATAGAATAAAGAAGGCAAAGGAATGGCTAAACACCGCCGACGCCATTTTCGTGGGTATAGGCAGCGGGCTTTCGGCGGCAGCAGGGCTTGACTATGGTAAAGCGGAGCTTGTTCAAAAATGGTATCCCGAATATTATGACTTGGGTTGCCCCTCTCTTATCTACTTATATTAATTATATGCTAAGGAAATCTCTATCGTTAATAAATGTAATAAAAACATATTGTGGCTCTTTTGATCATACAATAATAATAATGTAAAAATGCTTTGTAACAGATATTATATAAGTAAATATAGATGTTAGGGGGGTATATATGGGTGGTAAAAACCCTATTGTGTGGAGATTTCCAGAGCCTTTAAATAGTAAAAGCAAAACAAACGCCGGTGGTAGCGAATCTGTGTCAAATCTTAATTTAGCACAACGGCATACTATGCATACAAATATGTCAAAACGACCTATTGTTCCGCCTTCAAATGTACCGCAACAACGAATACAAAAACTATCGGATGGGACTGTATCTTCCTCTATCCCCACCATGAATACATATGCCCCACCCGTAGACAGAAACATCGCCAATCCGCTTGAGCTTGTGAAAGCCGCTGTAAATCGTATTCAGAGCGGCGAGAGAAAAAAACTAAAATGTCTATGGCTTGAAACCTCAGGTTGTTTCGGAGAAGTGATTTCGTTACTCAACGGAGAAGACCCCGACATTCTTTACTGGCTTACGCAGATGGTTGATGTCACTTTTTTTGGTAGTATCATGGCCGATCAGGGCGAAGCCGCATACCAGCAGATTGTTGATACAGTGAATTCAGGTGAGGAATACATCCTTGTAGTGGATGGTGCAATTCCCATGGCAGAGGGTGGATATTGCGCTATTATGGCTACCTATAACGGTAAGCTCATTACAGCAGCCGAAGCGGTAAAGTATGCGGCGACAAACGCTAAAGAAATCCTCTGTGTAGGAACCTGTGCAAGCTATGGCGGACCGACAGCCGCACAGCCCAATGAAACAAAGGCCATTGACGTGGGAACATTATTGAATCGAGAGGTAATCAGGGCACCAGGCTGCCCCTGCAATCCGATTTGGTCACTTGGTATTTTAGCGCATATCATCAATTTTGGTCATCCAACTACGGATGAAGAAGGCAGACCACTTGAATTTTACGGAAAAACCATACATGACCATTGCCCAAGACGTTCCTACTTTGATAAACAGATTTTTGCAAAAAAATTTGGTGACCCTGAATGTATGATTAAGCTTGGTTGCCGAGGACCCCGTACAAAAACACTGTGTCCATTTACACGCTGGAACGATTCCGACAACTGGCCTATCGGAGACAACACAAATTGTATCGGCTGTGCAAACAAAGGCTTTCCGGATTCAATGGAACCCTTTGTAAAAT
>CAYWVS010000087.1:0-12478 GCA_964461765.1 uncultured Anaerovorax sp. | reverse complement strand
CCCGCTGCCCACATTTTCGGGACCCTATGCACTACTTTTAGTTTATCAAAAACAACCCCCAAACGATAAATAGGTTGCACTTACTATCAATTTTCTAAAATTTCTTTGATTCCTTATAATGTTAACAAGATTTAAAATAAAAAATTAATTTTTTCTATGGAAAAATTCTCTAAGCTAAATTTAAATATTCTAAATTTCTCCATTTCTCTATAGTTTTTCATTACTCTTCAACAAAAATTTGCTTCTTTCTAATTTCGATAGCACTTTCAATCAAGCTCTTTCCTTCTGCATCGGTAATAAAAACTAAAACTTGCCCGTTCTCTAATAAAGTATATTCTAAGCTTATCGGTGATGGGTATTTTTGATCCAGAGGAACTAACTGCTTTTTATATTCCAATAGTGTTTTTCCATAGTTTACAGCGATATATTCTTCCAATTCTATCGTGCTATAACCCATCTCATTGACATTCTCAATTTTGTAATCCTTTAGCTCACTAGCATCTATCTTTTTTACAAAAGCGTGATTGTAATAAGAAGTACTTTCAGGCAAATCTGTTTCCTCCACAATTGTAGCATCATCAAGCAAAAGGTTTTGTAAGAGGTCCGTATCTAATGAAATATTTTTTCCTTCACTTTTCACCGTTATTTTATTACCATCTTCCTGAACGGTATAACCTAACCTGCTTAAAACTCCCACTTTAATGAACGGGACATCCTTTACAAAATTCATGTAAAAGGTATCTTTATTTTTCTGAAGGTTGTGGTTTGACTCATTTACAAAAAATATTTCTTTTTTATTTTTTGCGATGCTAATCATGTTCTCATTGACATTGTTCACTTGATATCCTAGATCTTCGAAGGTTGCCTGTAATGGAACGAATTCATTTTCAATGTTATATCCACCTGCTGAATTTACAGTGTTTTGGATGATGACATTTTGATTGCCATTGTTTGTAGCGAATGCCATTCCTGTTGCAATGGTTACTATTAATGCAGTTAAGACAAGTGCTACTCCGGCTTTCTTTTTTGACGTATCCATAATGTTACCTAATCTTTTTTTCATATCCTTTTTTCCTCCATTAAATTGCGTTGAAAAAGCTGTGGAACTCATAGAATGATTTTTTACAATATTGATCATAGTTTCGCCATACTGAATCCTCCTATCGAAATTACTGTTTTTCAAAACCGCTTCATCACATGAAATCTCACATTCTTTAGAAATCTCCCTTGCCATCAAATATACGAAGGGATTAAACCAATGGATCGTAATGGTAAGCAGTGCTAGTCCCTTATACCAAAGATCTCTTCTTTTGTAATGAATGAGCTCATGCCTGGTTATCAATTCTAATTGCTCGTTTTCGAAATGGTCTGCCGGAAGCAAAATGGTTGGAGAAACAAAACCAAACAACATGGGAGTAGATACAAATTTGCATGATTTCACCATAATTTCATCCTTGATATGCAATTCTTTTTTTGATTTTTCAATCAACGCTATGGTTGTTTCACTTGCCCTCTCGCCCCAACGATTTACCATTTTTTTAAATTTCCTGTGCTTCCAAAGGTAGTAAACCACTCGTGAAATTACTCCCATTACCCATATAACGCTCACAATGCTGTACCAAGGTACTGTGGTCTGATTCTTTTCAGAGGGAGTAAATTCCCCCTTTTCTATGGGCAGTGTTTTGGATTGTGACTGTGTGACACTGACGATAATGCTTATGGGCTCATCAACCTGCATCGGTGCATAGTCCAATTGTGGTCGAAAAGGAATTAGCAAACCCATTATGACGATAATCCAAACATAATACCGCCATTTTGCCGAATATCTCTTGTGAAATATTTTCGATAGGCAAAGTAAAATCACAATGGCCAGAGACATTATCATAGAGTTGTTAATTAGCGTGGCTGCAAGAGTTTCCATGGTTTAATCACCTCTCCCCCTTTAGTAAATTGCTCAATTCTTTAATATCTTGTTCTGATAGTTTTTTCCCGTCATACATAGCACTTACTAAATTGGCAAAAGAATTTTTATAAAATTTTTTCATGAAATGGCCGGTTTCAAATTGCAAGTAATCTTGTTCTGCAATGGCAGGAAAATAAATTCGCTCCTTTCCTTTTCTTTCGCTAGTTAAAAAGCCTCTTTCAATCAATCGCATCAATAAAGTCAGCACCGTCTGTGGTTTCCACTCTATCTCATTATCTAACTGATTGATGATATCATTGGTGGAAACAGGTGGCTCATTGGCCCAAATAATTTTCATCAGTTCGAATTCAGCGTCTGGCAATTTTTTAATTCCATCCATAAAGTTACTCCATTTCTAAAACTACAATTGTCTTTTAACTCATTCTACTATTGTCGTTTTTAAATGTCAAGTATTTTTTATTATTTTTTTTATCCTACCATTTCGGGTGTCGTAAGCAGCTACATTAAATTATTTTCAAATGTTTATGCTTAAATAGCCTTATCTTATTTGCTTAATTATGAACTTACCTTATATGCTTTTTGTTTTATGTTTTTTTATGGCTTACATTGAGTAATTTTTGTTTATGCTAAACTACCCTAATCTGATGCGATTTTGTTTATGCTAAACTAACCTTATCTGATGCGATTTTGTTTATTCTAAACTAAACTTATCTGATGCGATTTTGTTTATGCCAAACTACCCTAATCTAATGCGCTTTTGTTTACTACTTGCAATTTCCTTTCCAATTGATATAATAATACATAAGAAAATTGAAAATAATTATACGTATATAACAAATTTGGAGCCATCATGAAAGACATTACAAAACCCACAACAAACCCCACATTGATTCATAAACAGCATATTCAGCATATAAGTAAGATGCCGTACAAAGCGGTTTTTTCTTTGTTTATTCTGTTTCTTTTCTGTGCCCTGACTCTGCTCACCACCACAGGCTGCTCTGCTAAAGAAACTGCCATAGAAAAGCCACCGACCCCTGTAAAGGTAATGACCCTAGGTCAATCCTCCTACGATGCGTATAGCGAATATTTCGGTACCATTGAGTCAGAAAACATTAAGAAATATAGCTTCCTTAACGGAGGGAAAATCGCCACACTACCTATTTCCTTAGGGGATAAAGTATCTGTGGGAACGGTGCTTGCCACTTTGGATACGGAAGATTACAGTCTATTGCAAAAGGATGCTGCCGCCACCTTTGAGGCAGCCAAAAGTGCCTTTGACTTTGCCAACACCAACTACGAAAAAATGCTTCGTTTATTCGAGGATGGAGCTATTTCCCAATTAGAGTTAGATACCGCCCTGCAAAAGAAAAATCAGGCACAAGCAAGTCTAACCAGCGCTACCGTAAATTACAACAATGCCAACAACACTGTGAAAAACACGGTGATAAGATCCGATATGCCCGGCATTATTGCTCAGGTGACCATGGAAGTTGGCGAAACCGTTGGAGCCGGTACCCCTGTGGTGATCGTAAGCAGCACCAAGCAAAAAGTTTTTATTGGTGTAAGTATTGAAGATATTCAAAAGATCCTGCCCGGAACCAAAGTCAAAATTATATACGATGCGAAAACTGAGCTGCAAGGCACCATAAAGAATATAGGAAAGTTGCCGGACATGTCCACCAGAACCTACCCTGTAGAGATAGATATCCCTGAGAGCTCCCTGATCTTAGGCAGCTTTGTCAACGTCTACATTCCTGTAGGACAAGAAAGCGGAATTCAATTGCCCATTTCCTGTATTTTAGATGACGGAGAAAGCTACGTGTACTTGGTGGGAGAAGGGGAAAAAGTAGAAAAACGCCCCATCGAGTTAGGTGAAATCCAAAATATGAACGTGGTGGTTACAGGAATCAATGAAGGAGAACGAGTCATAATTGAAGGAATGAGAAACATAGAAGAGGGACAGCTTGTAAAGGTGGCTACAGAATAGATGAAGAAAAACATATTTACTTATATCATTGAAAAAAGAAAAATCACATTTTGCCTAATATTTCTTATAATCTTAATAGGTTTATTTAGTTATGTAGCCTCACCCAAGCAAGAAAACCCCCAAGTCACCCCGCCAGTGGCTTTGATCACTTGCATTTACCCGGGAGCCGGCCCCATGGATGTGGAAAAACTGGTATCCATCCCCATAGAAAAAGCCATTTCTGATATACCCGGTTATTACTATGCCAGCTCCACTTCAAAGAAAAATTTATCTACCACTATACTTTGGCTAAAAAATGATGCCGATGTAGACAAGGCTTGGCAAGAGTTGGAAACCAAACTTAGAGATGTGGAAAAAGATCTACCTGAGGAATGTCAATCCATCAAAGTAGACACTGATCTGGCAAACGCTGCCGGTGTAATGGTTTGTATCACTTCCCAGCAGAAAGCCCCCGGTCAGTTGGTAGGTTATAGTGAAAAACTGGAAGAAGCCATCTTAAAAATCCAAGGTATTTCAAAAGTGGAAACCGTAGGTATTCCTCGGGAAATCATAGAGATTGAAGTGGATGTCAACAAGCTTGCATATTATCAAATTTCTTTAGACGACATAGCAAAAGCTTTGGCAGCTCAAAACGTTACCATTCCCTCCGGCTATATTGAAGAAAACAGCAACCGAATTCAGGTCAATGCTCCCGGAGGTTATCAATCCCTAGCTGACATGGAGAATATGATTGTTCAAATTTCCAAGGAAACCGGTGCACCCCTTCGAATGAAGGATTTGGCAACTGTAAAAAAATCCACCAAAAGCGATGAACTGCAAATCGAGGAAGACGGCATACCTGGCCTTTTGGTAGCGGCCTACTTTGAACAAAATATTAACGTTTTGACACTTAGCGAAACTATCCATGATACCATAAACCTACAATCAGAAAAATTTCCCAATGATGTAATGGTGGATACCATACTCTTCCAACCGGAAGAGATTCAAGGTGCTGTCAATAACTTTATGCGCAATTTGATCTGCGGAGTTCTGTTGGTTTTAGCTGTAGTTTGGATCGGTATGAGTTACAGAAACGCACTGGTCATCTCTACGGTGATTCCCCTTTCCATCCTGATGACGTTTATTGCCATGTATATTGGAAAGGTACCTGTCCATGAAATTTCAACGGCAGGCCTGATCATTGCCTTAGGTATGTTAGTGGACAATTCCATCGTGGTCAGCGATGCCATCCAAAACAAACTGGATGCCGGGGAAGAAAAACTGTGGGCTTGTGCAAATGGAGCCAAGGAATCTGCCCTGCCCATCCTTTCCGCTACTTTAACCACAATTGCTGCCTTCTTTCCTTTGATCATGATGTCCGGCACTTCGGGCACTTACATCTTTAGCGTACCCTTTACCGTCATTGTAGCCTTGATTGCTTCTTATTTAAATGCCATGATCACAATTCCTGCTTTGGCCTTTGTGTTTTTTAGGCCTTACCCTCCTAAGAAAAAGGACTACTTGCAAAAAATTCGAAAATTCTTTGACAAATTATTGGCACTGGGATTATCCAATAAAAAGAAAACCCTACTCCTTTCGGGTCTTTTAATGTGTATGGCTGTTTTTATGCTTATCCAAATGGGGCTCAGCTTTTTCCCCTATGCGGATAAGGACATTATGCATATTAGAATTACCAGTGAAAACAGTAACAATATAGAAAAAACAAAAGCAGCTGCAAAAGAAGTGGAGAAGATTATTAAGGAGCAACCACAAGTAATCAACTACACCACATCTATCGGTGGTGGTTTGCCCAAATTTTTTATTACAGCAGATAAGATTGGACAAAACCCTGGGGTGGCACAAATTATGATGAGGATTGACCTTTCCAAAAGTGGGAATGGGCCTTCCGAAAAAAACATAACCAACAATGAAAATGAATCTTCCCAGGAAAATATAACCAGCAACGGTCAATTGGCTGCCGTTTTGCAAAGGAAAATAGACGCAAAATTAGTTGGAGCCTCTGCTGTAGTAAAGCAGTTGGAACACTCAGAGCCCTCGGAAGCCCCAGTTAAAATTCGAGTTTACGGCGATCAGATGGAAGACTTAGTGGAGGCAGAGAAATTACTTATTGCAGGATTAAAAAAAATACCCGCTACTTTAAATGTCCGCAGTGATTTAGGGGATAAAGAATTTCAATATTATATAAATGTCAATCAAGATACGGCTTCGCGAATGGGTGTTACCAATTATGATATTCAAAGACAATTAAATATCGCACTAAATGGATACAAAGCCTCCGTTTATAGAGATGGAAAAAACAAAGAATTTGACATGATATTAAAGGGGAATATAAAAAATGCCGAAGAGCTGAAAAAGCTGCCCATTGCTTCAAGCATTACCGGGAGTAAAGTATATCTAGAACAATTGGGTACTTTGGAGTTGAAGTCAGAATTCCCCCAGATTGAAAGATATGACAGAAACCGTTCCATCACCGTATTAAGCGATATACTGCCCGGGCAAAGTGCAGTAGCTGTGGAAAAAGAAATGTCCGTTTACATCGATGAAATCAGCCAACAGTGCAAGAACGTAACCTTTGTCTTTGACGGGGAAGGAGCAAAAATTGATAAATACTTTGGAGATGCACTGAAATTTGCATTTTTAGCCGTACTTCTCATCTATTTCATCATGATGGTTCAATTTTATTCCTTTAAACAACCCTTTATCGTCATGGGTTCCATGCCTTTGGCAATCCTAGGGTCTATATTTGGATTGTTCCTTTTCAGGCAGACCTTGTCCTTTACGGCGCTCCTTGGAATGATCAGTTTAATGGGGATTGTGGTAAACAATGCAATCCTCTTAATAGACTTTGTCAATAAAGCGGAAACCGAAGGAATGGATGGGGATTCTGCCATAAGGTTTTCTGTAGACCGCAGATTCAGACCCATCATGATATCCACCGTCACTACAGTCATCGGCCTTACCCCTTTAGCACTTTCCGGCAGTGGACTGTTTACCCCTATGTCCATTGCACTTATGAGCGGACTCATCATCTCTACCGTTTTGACCCTCATATTTATTCCGGTGCTGCTTAGTCTGACAAACAGAACAAATTAACACGCCATCCTCTATAGCCCGGTAAGGCACGTATGGATGGCGTGTAAATAAATTCAATATAAGGTTTTTTTATTTTTTGCTTTGAAGAAACTCCTGAACGGCTGCCAGCACTCTGTCAATTTCGCTCTGAATATTGTATGGAGCCAAACCGATTCTCACCAATCCGCCCATTTCCTCTAGCTTCAAAACGTTGCAGATAGTCTCAACTGCGTAAAAATCTCCATCCCATACGAATAGACCACGCTCTGCAAAGAATTTTCCAATTTCTCCGGAATTCACCCCATTGATGGTAAAGGAAACTGTGGATGTTCTGGGATGTCCCTTTTCAGGTCCGTAAACCTTTACTCCCGGCATTGCCGCCAATCCGGTTCTCAGCTGAACTGCCAAACTTTCTTCATATTCATCAATGGCAATCATTCCCGCTACGATGTTTTTTCTCCTTCCGGATAAGTGTTTTACCTTTTCTTCATATTGATCCATGTGCTTTTCGCCGATATCAGCTATAAATTCGACGGCTTCGGCTGCTCCTGCTGCAAGCTCCATGGCAATGGTGCCGGTTTCAAATTTAAAGGGCATATCCATATTATCATTGGCCATAACCCTCACGGATTTAATGCTTTCCCCTACCCTTTCGTGCACGTACATAACGCCCATGTGAGGCCCAAAGAATTTATATGCAGAGCAAAGAAGGATGTCCGTGTCCACTTCCTTTACATCTATAGGACGGTGAGGTGCATAATGTACCGCATCTATTACAGTGATTGCACCTACCTTATGAGCTTCATCTATGTATTTTTTCACATCTGAAATGGTTCCGCAGGAATTAGCTGCCCAGTTTACTGCTACCACCTTTGTTTTGGAAGAGAGCTTACTCATAAAATCATCAAAGTCCAAAGTAATCGTATCTGTGTTGATCTTAACGCTCTTTACCACGATTCCAAAATCTTCTAAGGTACGCCAAGGAGATCTGTTGCCTTCATGGTCAATATCCGTAATAATCACTTCATCCCCCGGCTTCATGGTTCTCACCAGTCCCAAAGCAAGTTTAAAGTTATTGGAAGATGTATTGGCACCAAAGGCCACCTCTTCAGGTTTACAATTCAAAAAATCCCCATAGGTTTCTCTGGCTTGCCAATAAAGGGCATCACTCTCCACAGAAGTAATAAACTGACCGTGGGAATTGGCATTGCGATAGTAAAGGTAATCGTTGATCTTTTCCACCACTCTTCTGGGTACTTGTGTGCCCCCTGGGCCATCCAAAAACGCAGCGGGGATACCGTTTACGGTTTTTGACAAAGCAGGAAATTGCTCTCTAATGTAATCAATTTTGTAGTTCATATGAATCACTCCAATCTAAAAATTTAATATTTTTATAGAAAATCAGAAAAATATTTAATGTTTTGCTCACTATATCAGCAATTACATTATAACTTCATCAAAAGTTTTTTCAATTGTCTTAATGAATAAAAATTTTAAAATTAGTTTGTAATTTTTACAAGGAAGACTATCTTTAGATAAACAGTAAATTCATATTGGCATCTTAACATATTTAAAAGTGCTGTTTATTCCTCTTCTGATGAATAACTAAATTATTTCTTCCCCTTCAAAAAAGCTCATAATTTCATGAAATCTCACATATACGTACATTTGAATATAAGCATCCGACGCATCGTGGATCCCCATAATATCTTTAATCTTTCCCAATCGATATCTGACAGTGTTTCCATGTTGAAACAGCTTATCCGCAGTGAGCACAACATCACCGCCACACTTGATATACTGGATCAAAGTTTCCTGAAGATTGGAGTTATGTTTTTGATCGTAAAGGGTAAGCTTCTGATGAAAATTCTCGTAATATTGCCTTACCCATTTATTTTTACAGATAGGCATCAGTATTTGATTCATTCCTATAGATTTAAACTCCAAAAATGTTTCCTTGTCCAAAATGCAAGTAGTGGCAGCAAAGATTGCCTCCCATAAGCCTTGGCTTATGGCACTCAGCTCATACTGCTCATGACTAATTCCAATTCTAAACTCTCTTTCCCTAATTTCAAAGCTCTCTAAAAAAGTGTTAAATCGTCCTCGCAGATGTCCCTTATCTGACGTGGAAAAAACAAGGAGCAAGGAACGATTGCATTTAATCAAAATATAGGAGGTGTCCGATTTGCAGAATTGAGAGAGGGATAAACTATTGTAAAAAGAATAAAATTTTTCTAATACCTCTTTGCCATGCTCCCAATCCTTTGGCAAAATAGAGCAACATATAAAGTTCTCAAAGAAGAAAGGATTTAACTCCTTGGCCATCTCCGGGGCATTGGTGGATTCCTTACTAAATAAAAGGTTTTTAACACGCTTCAAGGCGGTATTATTGACTTCATCTGTCAATAGTGCATTTTTTATATCATAGATCAAATCATCCATATAAGTGTTGGAAAAAAAGAAAATAGGTACACATTTTTCCCCGGCATAAGAAATAATCTCTTGGGGCAAATGGTTATGGTAAACAGTTTTAACGGCTATTGCTGCGACTTTTTTATCGATTAAAGCTCTCAACCCTTCTTCTGCATAAGATATGTCCTCTCTTGCACCGGAAAGTGTGGTCATGACAAACTCACCTTGCTCAAAGGTAGCCTCAATATCCGCCTTGGTCTCCCATTCAAAAATGGCGGTTCCTGTAACCCCATTCCAAAGCCCCGCATTTTCTCCGGCTAATTGAAAATTTTTAAAAATAGGCTGTGCCAGTAGCTGCATTACCGTAATCACGCAAATTCTCCTTTTCTTTTTTGTCATTATAAACTATATGAGTCGTAAAAGTTGCTTAAATTAAAATCACAATCAAATTTTTAAATTATTTATTTTAAATCTTAAACATAAATTTCTTTCTTTATTAGTTTTATGTAAGGATATCAGGGTGAAAACCTAATATTATTAAATAATTCGTAACTCACCATACTATATATCATTTTATTAGTAAATTAACAAATTATATTGTGGTCACTTTTATTATTTATATCTTTTGACCCTGGTATCATGTAAGTAATAAATATTCATTAAAAATCAAGTAAAGCATTGAAATGAGTATACCATAGTCCCTATCATTATACAACCGATATACAAATGCCGATGTACAAATGCCGACTATATAAATCTCCTAGGTAAGTTTACAGAATTTTATTAATGCCCTTTCTTATTATTACAATACAAGTCTTGCTCCACGTTTTGCAGTTTTAGCTCAGATGGATAACCTTAAATACCTTTTGAAAATATTTCAATTTATATGATGTTGTAATTTTTCCAAAAATACGCCAATCTTTTTATATCTATATACAATTGATTAAATTGTCTGAAAACAATATGATAAAGCTAAGAAATTTACGGAGGTAAAATGAAATGAGTGAACATAGAAGCGGAGCTACAGCGGTTTATCTCAATGGAAACATCTATACTGTTGACAAGAACTTTTCTGTGGCACAAGCATTGGTTGTAAAAAACGATAAATTAATTTATGTCGGAACCAATGAAGTAGCAGAAAAATTTATTACGCCCTCTACAAAGGTGGTAGATCTGGAAGGAAAAACCATCTTGCCTGGATTGATCGAAGGCCATACACATTTTGGTTGGCTCAGCCAGTCCTTGGTGGAAATAGATGCCTTGTTTAAACAAAAGGAAGAGATTCTTGCCGATGTGAAAGAAAGGGCTTCACAAGCTAAGACCGGTGATTGGATTTTGGGAAGAGGTTGGAGCAATGTTATTTGGCCTGATACAGCTTTCCCTACGAAGGAGGAATTGGATGCTGTTTCTCCTAACAATCCCGTATGTATCATCCGAAGCTGCTGTCACGCCTATTGGGTAAACTCCAAAGCTTTGGAGATCGCTAAAATTACAAAGGATTCTCTCGATCCCGAGGGAGGCGAAATTATTCGTCATTCTGACGGAACCCCTTCAGGAGTTCTCGTTGACACCGCCGGAGATCAGCTTATGGCTATCATCCCACCCTATGAGGGAGAAAACCAATTAAACGCTTTGAGAAAAGGTCAAGAATATATCGTGTCCTTTGGATTTACCAGCATTATGGATGCAGGTGCCACAGTTTCTGAAATCGAAGCCATGAAAACCTTATGCGAAAATGGTGAAATGGATCTGAGACTTTACGTCTATGCAAAGGAAGGAGATGCTGCTCAATACTACTATGATAAAGGCGTTGAAATCGGTCTTTATAACGACCATCTCACTGTTAGAGGCATAAAATTGTTTGCAGATGGCTCTTCCGGTGCAAGAAGTGCTTACCTGTTGGAAGATTATGCCGATAGACCGGGGCATAGAGGTAATCCCCGATATTCTGACGAAGCTCTTTATCATGCAGTTCGAGAAGCCAGATTAAACGGTTTTCAGCTTTCCATTCACGCCAACGGTGACGGGGCTACAGAACAGGTAATCGATACTTATACCAGGGTTCTTGACGAGCTTCCTTTAGAAGACAACCGATATAGGATTGAGCATTATCAGCTTCTTACTCCAAAGCACATCGAAAAAGCCGTGGAGTATAAATTGATTCCCAGTATGCAGTTTGTACAGTGCACCACCGATAGGGTGATGATCGAAGAAAGATTGGGGAAAGACAGCGGACGACTTGATCGTGCCTACCTTTGGAGAGACATTGTGGATGCCGGACTCCATATCGTGAACGGTTCTGATGCTCCTGTAGAGTTAATTAACCCCTATCACGGTTTCTATGCGGGCATTACTCGAAAAGGTCGTGATGGAGAACCTGCAAACGGCTGGTATACGAATCAATGCTTAACCCGAGAAGAGGCTTTAAAATGCGCTACCATATGGGCGGCGGAAGCTCACTTTGAAGAAAATATCAAGGGCAGTCTGGAGGCTGGCAAATTGGCAGACTTCGTTGCTATAGATCGAGATTATATGAAGTGTGATGTGGAGGAGATAAAAGAAATTAACACACTTATGACCGTCATTGGCGGCAAAATCGTTTACAGTTCAAAATAGTTAACAAATCATTGGAATTTTGAATTTCAAACAAAGCGTAAGTTTTATTCAAGGAGGTAAAAGTAATGAGTGAACAAAACAAAGCAGCTACGGCTGACACTCCCAAACCGGGTTTTGCGGTATCTTTATTAATTGTATTATTCCTAATTGTATGTTTTCTCCTACAGTTATTTATCGTAGGCTCCCCTGACGTACATATGACCCTGGTATTCGCATCCGTATTCGCAGTTATTCTTTTATTATTAAAAGGCATTAGTTTAAAAACCGTAGAGGAAGGTATCATACACGGCTGCAAAATAGCTACCATTTCCATGATGATCCTCATGTTTATCGGAGTTATGATTCCGGCGTGGATTGCCGCCGGCACCATCCCAACCCTAATCTACTACGGATTACAGGTGCTTTCACCATCCATATTCTTGGTGGCCACCATCATCATCTGCTCCGTGGCATCCCTTTGTACC
>CAYWVS010000086.1:0-12524 GCA_964461765.1 uncultured Anaerovorax sp. | reverse complement strand
GAACCGCCGTATACCGAACGGTACGTACGGTGGTGTGGGAGGTCGGTAGATAAAATAATTATCTACCTCCTACCCGATCTTTGATTTATAGCTCAATAGAGATTGATAGATTCAACTGAATCCATTGAATAATTCTTTATTATAAAAATTATTCAGTAATCCCTAAACTATTTAATCAAAGGTTAAATAATTTAAATTAAGGTTATTTAATCATGTTGTCTACAGAATCTAAAACTTTATCAAGGATATCCATGTTTTCAGTTAACTCTTCTGTAGTAATGTTAAGAGGAGGTGCAACGATGATCATGTTTTCATGAGCATAAGTTGAGAAACCTTCTTGCTTTAACATACCGATGATTTTATTCATCATTCCATCAGGATCATTGTTGAAACCCACGATAGGAGCTTTTGTAGTCTTGTCTTTTACCAATTCAAGAGAACTGAAGAGACCGATGTAACGAACTTCACCAACACAAGGGTGTTTCTTTAACATACCTTCTAAGATTTCTCCCAAAAGCTTTCCTTGTTTTGCTACATTTTCTTCAATTTTTTCTTCTTTGTATGCATCAATGGTAGCGATTGCGGCAGCACAACCAATTGGATGTGCACTGTAAGTCAAACCACAAAGCATTTTCTTTTCGTCGAAAATTTTTGCAATCTTCTCAGAAACGATAACTCCGCCTAATGGCACATATCCGCAAGTTGCTCCTTTTGCAAAGGTTACTAAGTCAGGCTTAATGTTGAAGTGTTGGAATGCAAAGGTTTTACCTGTTCTGTACCAACCGGCCATTACTTCGTCACATACCATGCAGATGTTGTATTTGTCACACAACGCTCTTACACCTTCCATGTATCCGGCAGGTGGAATTAAGATACCATTGGATCCTACAACAGTTTCAAGGAAGATTCCGGCAATCTGCTCAGGCCCTTCATATAACATTTGGTTTTCCAGAAGTTCTAAGTAAAATTCTGTTACTTCGGCTTCAGATTTAAAGTTGCAAGCTTTAGGAGCTCTGTAAGCATAAGGACCATCAAACTTTACGAAACCTGGGATTCCTGGCTCAGCAATGAATTTTCTGGGCTCTCCGGTTAAAGCGGCAGCACCAAAGGTAGCACCGTGATAAGATCTGTACATAGAAAAGATCTTCCATTTTCCGGTGGCTACTTTACACATTTTGATAGCATTTTCGTTGGATTCAGCACCTGCATTGGTAAAGAATACTTTAGCACCTTCTAATCCGGAAGCTTCTACTACTTTCTGAGCTGCTTCTGAACGTACATCTAAAGAGTATCCCGGTCCGATGAATGGGATTTTATCAGCCTGATCTTTAATCGCTTGAATAATTTTCTTGTGGCCATGTCCCAGGTTAGAGTTAACTAACTGAGAAGACATATCTGCATATCTTTTACCATCCTCATCCCAGAAGTATAGACCTTCTGCTTTGGACACTACCATTGGGTTAATTTTTTTCTGTGCACTCCATGAGTATAGGTTATACTCCATACCTTGTTCTTTGATTTTAGACATTTTAATTCTCCTTTTTATTGGTTACTTAAAAGCGTTTCTGATATCTTCATCAAACAATTCTTCATCAGTTGGCTGGAATGAAGGAATTGGTCGTGACACATATGTGAAGTTTAATAAATCTTTCCATGTGGCATTGTGAGAAATGGAGTTATGTCCCCAAGTACCGCATCCTAAGGTCATGGAAATTGGGAAACCACAAGTCCAAGAACCGCTGTTTACCAAAGATTGTGGTTGATTTACAGCTACTTTACATACTGGAATCTTTTCTCCCAGTGCAGTAACTCTTTCGGGTACATTCGTGTGAATTCCAATGCTGTGACCTTTTCCTTGGTATTCAAGAATGTTCATCATCTTTTCTACACCATCTTCAAAGTCTTTACACTTTCTTACGCCGGCTACAGGAGATAATTTTTCGCCGGTGAATGGGAAGTCGTTTCCATATCCGTCATTTTCTTCTGCCATAAGCATAATGGTGTTATCAGGAACGGAGATTCCGGCTGCTTCTGCGATAACTTTAGCAGGCTGAGCTACTATGTGTCTGTTTAAATCGTGATTTTCAGGAGATGCAGGCCATAAGGTTTTCAGTAATTTAGCCTTTTCTTCAGTTCCTTCTTTAACCAGTACAGCACCTTTTTTAGCCATAGCTTCTACGAAAGCGTCATAGCAGCTTTCAAAAACGATTATGTTGTTCTCTGTAGAGCAGCTTGTAGCATTATCAAAGGTTTTAGAACGAGTAATCAGATCTGCAACAGCGTCCATATCTGTAGTACCGTCTACCATGCTTACAACGTTTCCTGTTCCTACGCCGATAGCTGGGTTACCGGAAGAATAAGCCTGTCTAACCATTGGAGTTCCACCTGTAGCAAGAATAAAGTCTACCTGCTTCATTAACTCACCAGAAGCTTCAATGCTTACATACTCAGGTTCGATAGCCTGTACTAAATCTGCGGGAGCATCAAACTTTGTCAATACTTCGCGAATCATTTCAGTAACAGCTAAATTGGTTTTTCTGGCTTTTGGATGTGGAGCTAAAATAATAGCGTTTCTGGTCTTTAAAGCCATCAGAGATTTAACAACAGGAGTAGCTTCTCCGTTTGTTACAGGTATAATGGCACCGATAACTCCCATAGGTTTTGCATAAGTCTCCATGCCCATTTTTTCATCTACATCGACCAATCCAACGGACTTTTTGCCCTTCATTTGGAAATAGGAGCCTTTTACCTTACCATACATTTTCAGCTCTTTGTCAGAAGGGATACCCATTCCGGATTCCTCTACAAGCATTTCTCCGAACTTTCTGGCTACTTCAGGCTGAGTCAGAGCGTATGCAACTGCTGCGGTTAATTGATCCACCTTTTCTTGAGTAAAGCCTTCGGCGATTTTCTGTGCTGCATGTCCTTTAGCAACTAAATTAGCAACATATTCACCGTAATTAATTGACATTATTATATTCCTCCTTATCATAAATAAAAATTTATGTGCATATTTTTAAATGCTACACAATCTATGATGATAGCAATAATTATGCCAATAATTAGTAACTTTTATGCGAACACCGATAAAAAGTAGGAAAAGTATGGTTTTTTAACTTTATGACCTTATTATAATTGTAAAATTGATTTATTAAAATTGAAATAAATAATTTTTGTTAAAGATTGAATAAAGTTTTTATAAAGATTGATTCAAAAGTGAATCGTAAATCTTAAATGTATTTTAAACAAATCCTTAAAATACTATGGTTTTAAGAGATAAAAAACTTAAATTTTAATGTTATTATGTAAAAGAGGGAGGTGATTCATAAATAAATCTTTGATACGGATTTGAATCGTTATGTTGATCTGTCATTTATTGAGGAAAAACTCTAAACTATTAAAGTTTTTCCTTTGATCTACTGCGGATAAATTATACTTTAGGAAATTTTATTCCATACTTTTGAAATTTTCGTACTACTGTAGGTTGGCTGATGCCTAAGGCGTTGGCGATGGCTCTGGAAGTTTTGAATTGATCTGCTGCCAATAAAAGAATTTCCTTCTCCGCTGTATTTAAGGCATTTTTAAAATCCTTTAACCCATAGGAGCTTTGCATATAACCTTCGGTGTTTGTGTTATCCGTAATAAATCCCGGTAGGTTTTCAGGCAAAATGACATCACCTTTAGTAGTAATCACCAATCGTTCTATAATATTTTGCAGCTCTCGTATATTTCCGGGCCATGGATATTTCATTAAAATAGCCATGGTGGTATGATCCAGTTGCTTTCGCTCCTTTAACTTAATATTATTTTCATTTAAAATTTTACGAATCAAGGGAGCGATATCCTCGGGGCGTTCCCGAAGGGGAGGTACGTTAAGAGGCACCACGTTCAGTCTGTAGTACAAGTCCTCACGGAACTTTTTCTCCTTTACCAAAGTCAGGAGTTCTTTGTTGGTAGCAGAAATAAGCCGCACATTAACAGGAATGCTCTTAATACCGCCAACCTTCATCATTTGCTTTTCTTGAATAACTTGAAGTAATTTAACCTGCATATTTAAAGGCAATTCGCTGATTTCATCTAGAAATAAGGTTCCACCATCAGCAGCCTCAAACAATCCTTTTTTTCCTTCGCTCTTTGACCCGGTAAAAGCACCTTTTTCATATCCGAATAATTCTGTTTCAATGAGGTTTTCAGGAATTGCACCGCAGTTTACCTGGATAAAAGGGTTGTCCTTCCGAGTGCCGTTTTCATGGAGAAGCTTGGCAATCAAACCTTTTCCTACGCCGGATTCTCCCGTAATCAGAACGGTGGAATCCACCTGAGAAAGCCTCTGGGTCAATTGGAGAAGGTTAAACATGGAAGGGCTGGAGGCCACTACTCCTTTGCGAGAAAAGCTTCCTTCAGGAGACATGTCAAATAGGGTATTTTGAATGCTTTCCAATTCGTTTTGAAGATGAATCAATTCCGTAATATCATTGGAAGTGGTGATGATTTTGGAAATCATTCCGCTTTTATCTAATATGGGGATTCCTCTGGTCAAAAGTCTTTTGCCTTCTTTGTTCTCGTGAACGATGGTGACTTCTTTTTTTTGTTCCATCACCAATAATGCCACGGATGGCGTAAAAATCCCTTCTTTTTCTAAGAAAGAAACGTGTTTTCCGATAATGTCGGCCTTATTTATCTTATAGAGTTCTTCACTTGCCTTATTGATCCATAGGGTATAACCTCTGGCATCGTCGATAAAAATAGCATCGCTGATGCTGTCCAAAATAGGAATCAGATCTTCTAAGGTGAGGGTTGATAAAAGTGATTTTTCCAAATTCATTCTCCTGAGGGGTTTTTATTGAATTAATGTGTTTTTCGTGATGATGTTTATAAAAGAATTATATCATATATGCAATTGATTTTTATATAATTTTTCCATGTTCTAATAAATGTTTATAGCTTAAAATATTGATATAATAAAGTGACATTGGCATTTTACCGTTACTTTGGGTGTTTAAAGATGTCACTAAGCTGTTAATATATCCTTATCACATTTTACACTATCGTTGTATATGGTGTCAGGGCAAATATCTATACAATTATATGGATCCCATACTCTTGAAATATCAAATGCAAGAGTTCTATTCATGATTGTACAATACTCTTTAAATCTTTCAACATCTTTAATTTCTTCAAAAATACCAGACTCATTTAATATGAAAGAGCAATCATAAAGTTTAATTTCTCCGTTATCATAATATAGATAAACTTTGTAATCATCTGTTGGTAAAACTTGATATAACACCGGTCTATTCATTTTTTATTCTCCTTTAGAAAAGTGGTTTAATTTTAATAAATTGTTTTGTTTTCCACATGGTCAATAATTCTTCTTTGTGAATTTCATACCAAGCTAGAAGTGAAACAAAAATTGTTTTATAAATATTATTCATAGATCCTCACCAATTCTCGAACACGCTCCTTTGCTTGTAGTCGAAGATCTCCTTCTATTTCTGAATTTAATGCAAAGTGGAATACAAATCCTCAAGGCCTCTACCTTCATTATACTTCCTTCCATTTGCCTTTACAATTCATATTTATGTTGCCATTTATCTTACGTTTATAGCCAAATATTAGTTTTTATTATATTGAAGAGAAATTAAAATGTGCTGAAGAAAATGGAGAAATAGAACGATCTTTTGTTCTCTATAGAATTACACGCCTCTATGAAAATTAATTATCTGTTTTAAGATTTAATGCACAGACTATTGCAATTTACGAATTTGAAATGCATTAAATAAAAAGCGGAAAAGCTTGAAATTACATATAATAATGATGTAAAATAAACATATTGAAAAATACTATGTGATTTAGGGAATGCTTTTAGGAGGAATGGAAGGAATAAGGTGAAAAAAAGCCTGGATGAACTTCTTAGTAAGATTGATCAATATAAAGCCATAATGGATGAATAATATAAATCAAGTTAGAGGGTGGAACATCATATGACAAAAGCAATTAAAAAAGTAGAGCCATTAATAAAAGAAATAAAGAACCAACTTGTTGAGCAGTTTGATGTTGAAAAGATTATACTGTTTGGTTCTATGGCTAAAGGAGTAATTTCTGAGGAATTTTAAAAATATAAAAAGATCTTTTATAGTTTATCTAATTGCAGATTAGGTTTTATGTTTTAAAAAGATCGTTTCTTCTAATATAATAAATGCAAATAATAATAATGCCGATTGTAAAAACTAATAAATTACTCATTTGACTTACATTATATGTAAAATATAAAAAAACAGCACTTATAATTGCTTCTACTAAGATACAACCTAATAAGATATCTTTTTTATATTTAGTTTTATTACAAAAGAATAATGATAATCCACATATAATTACCATTAGATGTATTAAATTAAGAAATTTCATTTTTGAATATAAATCTTTATCTATATTAAATAATTCATAAAAAGATATAAGTTTAATTAAATTATCCTTAGTCAAATTAAACATAAATATATATAATAACAATATGATAATATAAAACCAACTTTTTTTTAATAAATTTATAGTCTTTTTTATTAACATAATTCACCTCTTAATTTTCATTTTTTTACAAAAGCTCCAAAAAAGCGTTTTAATTAATAAAAGAAATTTAACCGGTAAAATTAAATTCAATTAATTTAAAAAATTTTTTAATTTTACAAAATTATATATTTACCTTTCATGCGGGATTAGAATTAGTAGATTTCGCCGATCTTCATGCCATATGGTATATTCTGCTTTTCTCATTGACGTACCTCTCGTTTCGCATTAAGAGCAACTGAATTCATAAAATCGTAAAAGTCCCTTGGCTAGATTTAAATAATATGCTCATAAGGATCCATTGTTTGGGCAATCCCATTTATAAGTGCATAGTTCTCGCTCCCATATTTATAATACTTGATTTTTTCCTTTTCCCCCTCCGGTATTGAACCCTTGAATTTCTTTTTGTAATTTAATGATAGCACTAATTTTGAGCTATGCAAGCTTTATGTATAACTTGGTTGTTTTTTTATCATTTTCACCCTAATTTCCGTTAACATCAATAAATTATAAATTTTTTTGAAATAGTTACAAAAAAAGTGTCCCATTTTACCTGCCTCGTACGGTTTATAATTAGGGGGCAAAAAAGGAGAGGGCAATAGCCATTCACTATGTATTGATTCATCCGTTAACGGTAGTATCCAAAGATTGATAAATGAATGAATATAGGGAGCAATTATATGAATTTTAAATGGGATGAAAGACAATTCTCACGAAATTTTAATATTCAATTTGATTTTTATCAATTTCAATCTTGACATTAAACTACTTAAAGTCTTTACCTAGGGTAATTGGGTGTACACATAATTATTACTATTGGACACTTAATTTATTTTTTATATCATCTAATAATAGTAGAGCTTCATTTTTAGATTTACATGTTTTTAATAAATATGTGTCATTAGTTGTAAGCTCCATATAAATATAATTACACTCTATATAAATATTTTTAATTAATGTTCCATTTATTATAATTTCTTTATTTTCATTTTCAATAAAAAATAAATCATTGGACTTAATAATAATAAATTTAAAATTTTTGTTTGACTTAATTTTTAAATAATTGCAAATTAATATATAAATATAAATAATCGCAATAATAATAACTGCTTCATATAAAATTTCCATAAAAGATGTAACCTCCGGTTATATAAAAGTTTGATTAAAAAAACCACAAAAGACAAAATCTTAATAATTGCTATATAAAACTATAACATAGATTTATAGTTTATTACATATAAACATTGAAAGACTTCAACCATAATAACTCAATCATATCCTTCATGGGATACCTATAGAGTCTGTAATATTCGTTAAAATCTATAAATGTTGCTTGAAACTCATGGAGAAATTCCAACAAATGCATCACTGTCATATCATCATTGCCTTATTATTAAGCATAATTTAATTCTTACCAAGGAGGATACATAAAAAAATTAGTTAAGGAAATATAAATTTTAAGTTTACGTTGTATTTAAGGGTAAAGTAAATAATTTACTTAAAGGCGTCAAAGATTTTTATCATCTTTGACGCTTTTATTTAATATAGTATAAGTTTGATCGATAACTACCAGTTGTAGTTTGAACTTCTAAATAAGGTTGCAATGTTATGCTATTACAATATGTTAATAATAATGATTTTTCTTGATCAACTGAAAAGCTAGTGTTTGTAGAACTTGCAGAAATAGTTCCAGAAGCAGCTTTCTCTAATATATTTATTGGTGTTAATTTGTATCCAACTGCGTCTAATCCAAATTTTACTTTCTTAATCTTTGAACTTCCTTGAACAACATCTACATCAACTTTTGCAAAAAAAGGAGAGCTAGACCCAGTCCATCTTGCATTTCCTCCAAATGTCCCAAAAACACCAAGTGTTACGCCGGTTTCATAATTTTTACCAAAACTTATAGTAAATGATTTATCTCCATAAACATCTACGGAAAAAGGGTTAATATTTATATCGGAATTTACTTTGGAATCTTTTGTTGATTATAGTTGAATGTTTTAAAATGAAATCAGAATCTTTCTTTGACAAAAGATCTCCTACTTCATATTTTTCATTAATTTCAGTAATTCTTTTATTTATCTGTTCTTTAGTTAATGCTTTATTATCTGCAAAAACCGTTACAGCACTTGAGAACACCATGGAAGTAATTAATCCTAGAACTAATAAACTTTTTAATAAATGTTTTTTCATTTTTTCCTCCTAATATTTTACTAAAATTATAAATTAAATTTAAAAAAATGAGTATTACCCAACAATCATAAACATCCCCCCGTTTCAACTATCTCAAAAGGGCAATTAACCCCTTTTACTCATAACCCTGATTTCTTCCGGAACCTCCGGTTGATAAAATACAAATCGACAAGTATTATCCATAATCATTGTTGTCATAAAAAGTGCCATAAAGGTGCAACCTTTTCCCAATAAAAGTCCTAATTTGTTAAACCATTTGTTCATTAACTTTCTCCTCCTTTTTTTGAGTTATTTTTCCGATAAGCAACGTTATAGCGGCTATAAATCCACCGTAGGAAGCTGCTAAAATATATTGATGCTGCTGTGGGAGAACCCACAATGCAGCAAAAATAACGATTGTTTCTGAAACTGCGAAAAAGTAGCTTTTGTTTTTCATTTGATGTAATTGCTCCTTTGTTTTGGGATTGTTTTTATGCTCTAAAGGTGCAAAAACTACCACAGTACATAGAGTAGAGGCAGTAAAACAAAGGATGAAGAAAAGGCAAAGGATTTGATTCTGTATCAGAGCCAGCAATAAAGGAACAGTTCCACAGCAAAGCACAGAAAGCAGCAGGCAATTCCTGTGATTGGAAGCGTGATACCCCCCGGCAGAGGTACGGATAGGATATAAAAAGAGGATAAAAATAAAGATGGATATTAAAGAGCCGGTGCATAACCCCAAAACTGCAAGCATAGAGAGAAAGATGACATTAGAAATAAGCACTTCAAAACCATAAGCGTAGATGTTTTTTTGTTCATTAGAAATTAAAGATTTTTTGATAAAATATGCAGTTACCCTTTTAGCCATCTGATGGATCATATTTTTATCCTCTTTTCCTATTTTGGCTTAAGGGTAACACTAAATTTTTATTTGGCAAGTTTTTGAGCAAATTGGTCGTTTTTTTGTCTTTTTTGACATCAAAACTATTTTTCCGGAGGACTATTCTTTAAAATGATAGACACAGAAAAATAGGTATCATCAAAAGAAACTTCGAAGACTCCCTCGTTTTGTGAAGCGATCTGTTTCATGATCTGAACGCCATATCCATGATTTTCAGCATTACTTTTTCGGGTTTGGAAGTTACCTCGAACTTTTTTAGGCTTTAAGGTAAAGGTGTTTTTAATATGCACCATCACCACATCCTCATTGACTTCCATTTCCAAATATATGGAACGGTCTCTTGGATTTTCCATAGGATTACACGCCTCTATGGCATTGTCTAAACCGTTAGCAATTACCATGCACATATCTATGTCACTTATATAAATGGGGCTTTGTATTCGGATTTCTTCCGTAAAATGGATGTTATATTCTTTTATGGTAGTATATTTGGAATTTAAAAGAGCATCTAAAGCAACATTCCCCGTATTGTATTTCAGTTTGCTCGCCTCTATCTGCTCTAGAATTGAATTGGCATAAGTGATGGCATTCGCCGATTCACCTTTTCTTAATAATGCTTGAATGCAAAGGATATGGTTTTTCATATCGTGGCGAATCATATTGATTCGTTGGTTTAACGTTGTTACTTCATTTAAATGGTTTCGTTCCAAAAGTATTTGGGTTTCCAATAATTCTGCTTTGTTTTTATATAGGAAATACTGAGAAATCTTTTCAAATAGGAAAAAGATAAATGTAGAAGAGAAAAAAATATACACGGATAAAAATAAAATGATTTGATTTTCAATGTTTGGTTTACCTTTGGAAATTAAATAAAATATTGTAAATAAAAATGCAAAACCAATTGTAAAGACACTTAATAAAAGAATCCAATATTCTTTTGACAAAGATAAATTTTTATTTTTCCAAAGTTTATCCATGAGTTTTATTAAAAATAAAAAGAAAATTTTTGAAAGAAAGGTGGCAAGGGCGGATACCATGGTATCCTCAATCATTTCAGAAAAGTTCCAGCCCATCATCATTAATACTACAGTTGTCAAAAGCTCACATATGCCAGTGACTAAATTCAAAAATACAACCATGGCTATTTTAGTCCAAATTTTAGCTCTATAAAATAAGATGACCATCATTAGGTCGCATAAAACAATCATCGGATTGGATAGATAAAAGTGCTCCAAAAAAGTAGTTGCTAAATTAATATAAAGAAATACCATTCCCACCATAAGGCAGGAATGTAGGAAGGAAGGGTTTTTCCGCTCCATAAAGATATTGAAAAACAGAACCGTCAAAATACCATCCGCCAAACAACCCATCTGATCTGTGAAAAAATTCATGTTACACCCCTTGTATTATATACGATTATTGATATTGCTACTTAAACAAACTGCTGACATTGTTCTTATATTTTCTACTTACAGGTATGTGAGTTCCGTTTTTTAAAACAATTATATTTTTCGTAGGAAAATACTTCAGAATATATTTTTTATGAACTAAAAAGCTCACATGAACACGGATAAAGGGCTTTCCCTTCAGCTGGTTTTCTAAGGCTTTCATTGTATCGCGATATTCATGATGCTTGTAACCGCCTTTGCCATGTAATACTATGATCTGACCATGTTTTTCAAAGTAGAGGATATCATCAAAAGGAATATTCTCAATGTTACTCCCATTTTTTATTGTAAAGAAATCACCGGCACCCTCCTGTCTCTTAAAAGCAGTTTCTAAGGCACGGAAAAATTCTTCTTTTGTAAAAGGTTTTATGAGAAAACGAAAAGCCTCCACCTCGTACCCTTTAGTGGCATAATCTGAGTGACTTGTAAGAAAAATGATGATGGCGTTTTGATCCATCTCACGGATTCTTTGGCTGACCTGTAAACCATCCAAACCGGGCATTCCAATATCCATCAGATAAATATCAAAACACGTTTTCCCATAGAGAACTTGACTTAATAGAGATTCTCCATCTTTAAATTCCTCAAATGAAATAGAATGATGCAGGTTTCTGTCCTGTAGTTCGGCTATGTATTCAATGATTTGATCACGAAAGATTACTTCGTCATCGCAGATTGCAATTCTCATTCCTTCACCCCCAAAGTTACACATAAATATTATAAATGGTGCCAAATTAAAAGTTTAAAGAATTTTGTTAACCAAATTATATCATGTAGGCAAGACCAAGTCTATTAACTATCCTTGAAATTTACTGTATTTTTATAATAAGTATGTTAAAAATGTTAATTTACTTTTGGTAAACCTCTTTATATAATTCAACTACTAATAGGCTTTAGGGAAGCATAAAATTTTTTATTAATAAGACTGAACTTAAAATTTAAAATTATAATTTAACAAATAATAAATAATTCAAGTAAATCATTTAAAAATAAACATAAAATTAATATTACTTATTATAATACACCATAATACATTTCTAACTTTGGGCATTTTATCATCTCGTTTAGAAGACATTATCACATCTCGTTAAAAATAATACTTTTTACAAAAAACCATTTGACAAACCATAGAATCAGTGATAACATAATTCAAGTAATAAAGAAGAAACATCCGTTTCTCACCCGGGGCATGAGCTGTAGGGTTCATATGGTAAGATCTGAATGGGTTTTAGTGCATAGAAACGGATAAATTGTATCTGTTTTTTTTATTATGTAGGAAATATCGTTTTCGATATTTCTGGAATATCAAAAAAGGTTACCTCTTAAATCGCAGGTAACGCCTGCATGAAAGTGGCAAATCTACCTTTTTTATTATTTAAATAATTTATTATTTTATGGAGGGTAAGGCAATTAGCAAAGAAAATCAAATCAACGAA
>CAYWVS010000085.1:0-12526 GCA_964461765.1 uncultured Anaerovorax sp. | reverse complement strand
ACAAGTGCTAACATTTTTGGGGCCCCAACGCTAAACTTTTTGATTGACAAAGACAATTTCCATCTTGTTGAATAAAATTTTTAATCTTTCATTTAACAAATTTTTATTATTAATTAAATTTAAACATTTAATTGTGGCATTAATTATTAAATAAACTCTACCATATATCATGGTAGAGTTCAACAAAAATCGACATTTTTAAATTTTTTTATTAATTTATTATAAACTTTCAATATATTGCCTGTATATACTGCAATTAACACCTTCACTACCAGCATCGGAACTTTCAACAATCAAACTCATTCAAGTGATTAAAGTGATTCCAATACCAAAAATACCTTCTCTATTAGATTTAAAACATAAACTCCAACCTTAAACAAAATGCTATCTATTTTCACCAAGATATGATTTATGTTACGTGGCTGCGAAAATCTTTTTTGACAAAAGTGCAATCCCACCGGAAATTACCGCTGCACCAAGTATAATTACATAGGGTGTAGCCTTAAATGCATCGAACAAAACCCCATACATTGCCTGCCCCAGAGGTTGTGAACACATAGCCAGAGCCATTACGAGAGACAATACCTTTCCTGTGAGCTGTGTGGGTGTTTCACCTTGAATAAAAGTGAGCATCTGCACCGTCACCATTGTGGCAACACTCATCATTAAGAAACAACTTATGGTGATAACTAAGTAACTAACAAAGGGTGCCAAACCAAGCCATAGACTGATAACTATAGGCAACAGCAACGCCGACATGATAAATAATAACATATATACCTTTTGGATTCGCAGCTTTTTCGCCAAAACACCCACCATAATACCACCGCACAATCCCCCTGCAGCAAGCGCACCTTGGGAGTATCCATAAAGCTGATCTGAAAGTCCCAGAGTCTGTGTAATAAGTACGGGCATAGAAACCATAAGCATTGAACTTAAGAAAAGATTAAAAGCACAAATAATCCAAATGCTTTTGAGAATCACAGGTCTATCCTTGCGTATAAAAGCTAAACTATCTGCAAAATCCTGCCTGACTATGTTAATAACGCTTTGTTTTTCCTCTAATTTTGTATAAGGGATGTTAATAAAGATTTCCATTACTGCCGACAGAAAGAAACAGATACCGCCCACCAAAATGATAGGGGTTAACCCATAAAGGCCAAACAATATGCCGCCGATGATAGGAGCCAAAAGCCCTGCAAGGGCACCCACCTGATTGATGATAGCGTTTGCGGTCAGCAGGTTTTCTTTGCTGTGAAGTAGTGGCATGCTGGCTTGTACCGTTGGCTGATACGCCCCCATAATTGCGAAAAGCAACATAAGTGTCACCACAAGCAGAACCACTAAATCCACCTTGCCCAGTAGCAAAAAGAAAACAAGCATTAAGGCAGCAGTAGAAAAGTCCAGAGTAACCATTACATTTCGCTTGTTTACCCTATCTGCTATAATGCCGCCGATGGGAGTTAAAAGTATCATCGGTAAAAATGACAGAGCAGTGACAATTCCAAACAATGTTGCCGAGCCTGTTTGGTTTAAAAGATATAAAGGCAAGGCAAACCGAACGATGCCGTTGCCAAACAGTGAGATAATTTGTCCTATAACTACTAGTGTAAAATCCTTGTGAAACAGTTTGTTTTGCTCCATATTAGTATGCCTCCAATTTTGTTTACTTTGAATGTAAGCTTGTGAATATCAATAATGTAAAGTTGAATAAAATCACCTTTCCGGTGTTAAATTTTATTAATTCCATAATCCTGCTTTTGTTATATACCGACATTTGGTATGTTTGTGAATAGAAAAAATGCTTCTAAGAAAATTCTTCTAAGGTAGTATATTTTTAATATGATATGATTCCAATAACCGTGTGACCATTTCTATGATGGTATCGTCAAATATAGGGGCTCCCAAGCTATCGGTTATCACTTTATAGTATGTGCATTTGCGCTGTAAATCATCTGGTGTGCAAGGAAATACAAATGGGTTAATCCAGATATTTGCCAGGAGAGAAATCACCTCTGCCAATTCTTTGGGATACTCTGTTTTTATAGAGCCATCAGCTATCCCTTCTTTTATAAAATCCTCAATAATTTGGTGTGCCACAAAATTTATTGTTAATTCCAGTTGTTTTGCCATAAGCTTTGGATTGTTCAAAAGGTTTGGCACTATCTGTGCAAGCTCTTTCTGTGAAGGGCTTTGAAGGGACGTAATAATAAGTTTCTTAAGTTTTTCAAGACCATTTAGGTGGCTATCCTTTTTAATCTCCAAACAAATCTTGCTAATACTAGAATGCATTCTTTCAGCCACGGCATCGATAATATCCTCTTTCGACTTGAAATGATGATAAATTGCCCCTTTGCTTAAATCACCAAGGGCATTGATAATATCTTGTATGGTTGTATGCTCATAGCCTTTTTGGATAAAAAGCTGTGCAGATACATCAAGTATTCGCCCCACTGTAACCTCCGGGTATTTGTTTCTTGCCATTTTTTTCACCTCCTAATCCATCATACATACATACCGTTGGTATGAAACATACTATAACATAATATTATTGAGTTTGTCAATGTAGTTTTTTAACTCAATTTTGATTTTAACTTTTACTTTTTCTTTTAAGAATTCAGATAAATATTTAAAGAAATAGTTATTTTACTTTTATTTAATGGCAGTAATTCATAAATTCTTTCGCTAAAATTTTCTGTTTTAGTTTTCATAAATCTATTGTTAATTGATTACTTTTGGAATGAAGTAATCCTTTATATTTTCTTTTAAAATTAATCTTTAACACATTTACTTCTCCTGAATTGCCTCTTGGTGCCATAGCTTTTTCTTTCTTAATATTTGAAGAATGAATAATGCAAGCATTTATTGAAAACCCCTGTAACTCTTCATTTAATACCTTAATGCTTTCTTCAATTTGTTTTATTGCATCCTTTATTTTTCCGCCTTTATATTCTATAAAATATGTATCTTTTTTATCAAGTACTATCAAAATTTCATCACATGCCTTGCTTGTCCTCTGTTTAGAAATGATTCCGGCTTTTTTAGAAGTTTCATCAATTCTCATAAGTACATTCCTGTAATGATCTTTATTATTAAATCGTATTTCTTTTTGATTTTCGCCGCTTACTAAATAAGCATTTGCATTCTCTCTATAGATAAAACAGTCTTTTTTATTACAAATAGGTGCCCCTTTTTCATAACACCCTTTAAAATCTTTACACTTCATATGCATTTCCTTCTTCAGCCAATAATGCATCAAATTCATTATCTATAACTTTAGATACTTCATCTATATATTCTGATAAGATAATTCCTGTATCCTCATCCAAAATATTATTTATTTTAAACTCATTCTCATATGAAAATAGAAACGCACTTACATCCTCTATCTTATCCTTATCTTTATTCTCTCTATATAGAAATAGGTTTGCAGCGGATAAAATATATGGGCTATGAGTGGTGATAAAGACTTTACTATTAGTTGTTTTTACTAACAACAGTATTAATTCCACGATATCCTTTTGCCCATCGGGAAATATATGTGCTTCCGGTTCTTCTATAATGATTAGCATTTTTCTGTACCGAATTATCATATCTATTATGGAAAGAAGTATCCAAAGGACCTCTTGTTGTCCTGAGGAAGCTTGGGATAGACGCACATAATCGTTTTCCTTACTACCAAAACGAATAGATTCAAAGTTACTATTAAAAACATAATCACCTTTTAAAATTTGCTTAGAAAGCAGCTGTAATCGCTCTTTTTCTATAGCTGTTAAATGGAGGTCTTTTTCTATTAATTTTACTATTCCATAGTTATAGTTTCTTTTAATAATGTCAGTATAGCTGTTAAATCTTTTAATTAAGTAATCTGCAGAGTTCTCCTCATGAGTTTTAAGTTGAGTTGCCCAATACCTACCAGCAGGGATAAATAGGCACATTTCAAAATCTGAACAAAATAATTGATTTGCAATTTCTTTGCATTTTTTTATATATCTCTCATTCTTATTCATGGATAAAAGAACATCATCTAATATATTTTTATTATTATTAACATAAATTTTATGAAATTTAAGACTATCATTCATTTCGTTCTGAAAATTTTCACTATACCTGATAATAAGTAGACAATTTTGAAAAACATGGTCAGGTGTTATTTCAATATATTTATTGTCATCATAAAAATATTTTACTGATATATTTTTTGAAGTATCTAATATAGAGTTGTAAATAGAAAAAAACTTATTTTCAATTCTATCATTTAGCAACAATAACAGAAGTTCAGAATCAATAGTTTCATCACTTTGTAATTCTATAAGTAAACTAATATATTCATCCTTAATAGACTCAAAAAAATACACTAATTTCATCATAGTGCTTTTTCCTGTGGCTTGTTTTCCAATAATTAGATTAAATGATTGATCTAATTCATAGGTAACATCTCTTAAAATCCCAAATTCTTTGATTTCTATTTTTCTCATATTCCAGTTTCTCCAAAGGTTATACTGATTTTAAAATAATCCTAACTCCATGTAATTATTTTACATCACTTTGGAGTTTTGGGCAAGTGCTTTAGCAGTTAATGAAAAATACATTTAGTAGTGTTAGGATGGTCTTTTAACTCGTCCTTTCCTATAGTAAGGATTTCATCAATACGTGTTTGCCTAAATAGAGGTAATGAAAAGTAATTATAGAATTCTATTAAACGCTCTTTTGACTTATTTACCTGATAATTTGCATAAAGTATAAATAATGTAAATTTATAAAAATTAATATTTATTATTTCTTCACTTGATAGCTCTTCTAAATCCAATTTTTTTCTGTCTTCCATCTCCTCAAAATAATAATCAAATTCATCTAAACTATTTTCATCATAAATTACTAAAACTGAAATATTTAAAACTTTATCAAGGATTTTCTTTGAATCTATAAATAATCCTTGGTTTAAACAATCTTCTGCAAATAAAAGGATGGAAACAAGTTCTGTTCCTATATCCTGCTCATCTGTATATAGATCAACTATTTCCGGATCCCAATGGCAAGCATCATAGTCTTCATAAACAGTGGCTGATAGATACAACTCTCCACTTTCGATTTTTTCAAACCATTTTTCGATTTCTTTTACTTTTCTTTGATGTGATTTTTAATCAAAATCCATTTCCTCAGTTGCGTATAAAAGACTTTCTAAGATTTTCCTTCGATTGCCTTCAGGAATTTGCCTATCGTGATTAAAGATCCAACTTCGAAGTTGATCAGCATTCATCATACTTATTTTTCTTTAACGTTTTTCATATAATCTTTAAAATCCATTTGTTATCTCCCATAAATCCTTCTCAAAATCTTTTACAAAATATCTTTTTCCCTTTTGTTCAACGACAAAACCATCCATCTCAAGATGTTCTTTTTGACATTGGATGCCGTCAGGATATTTTTCGTTTAATTCGCCTTTGATTTTTAGTACCCTCCACCATGGAAAATCATCGTCTTCCCGTTCCACAGCTGCTTTGGCACAGATATTGATAAAGATTCCTGCGGTCAGTGGACAAGTCATATCAGCTCCTGCTTTTTGGGCTAAATATTCTCGGATTTTATCAGAAGTAATCAGTTTTCCTTTTGGTAATTTTGCGATAATCTCGTTATATTGTAGGGGCTCGGCTATCAGCATTGTATGTGCCTTGTATCGCTCCACAAATTTTGGGTTTTCCGATAAATCTTCGATTTTAGGCAAATCTCCCGGACTGTATAATTTTTCATTAAATGATTTTTTCGCCATGATGTTACACCTCCCCGTAATTAAATTAAGTGATCTTTAAAAATGTTTCACATTCGTTCCTTTCAAATATTATAATGAAGTTCAATCTTTTAAATACCAAACAATCCATTAATATCCGCATCATCCATAATTCTTTTACTCTTCTTGCCTGCATTTTTAAGCATATTATCCACCTTTTCATCAGCAGATTTTTTCAAAAATGTCTCAAATTTAATATCCCGCAAAGTGAAAAATAGTAAAGGATCATTGTCAAGGCGTGCTCCCACTGCGTAAAGCGTTGCCGCCACGTGTTTGCACATATACGCCCAGTCAGGGCAAGAACAATCTATGTGTATTTCCTTTGGTGACGGAAATAACCCTTCGTTTTGTTTAAAGAACACATCTGCAAGCTCTTTGGGAAACTTTCCATCCAAAAGCTCCGATAAACTGCCTATTTTATTGGCACAGAGTTTCATGATATCATTCCACGTCTTATCGGAAAGCTTGTCAATTTTAATAGTAACTTTGTATGGAGTTTTTCTGGATCCTGCCACAAGGGCATGTATAACTCCCGAAGAAATTTGTAAATCCAACACCATACCATTTTTCACATAAGCCCTTCCCCTAGTGATTCTACTGGCGTAATCCGCATATCTCTCCAGATTTTCATTCCAAGAAATGCCCCACCAGGTTTGAGCGATTTTTTTACCTTCAATGATCACTGGACTTATGTTGGGATTTTTCTTTTTTAACTTAACCAGAGCTTTTTCTGCATCCTCTTTAATACGCTGTACCGGCTTATATTCATAATATCCATATGACATGCCCTATACCTCCAATCGAAATAGATTCATGAGATCCTTGTGATCCATTTCCATAATCCAGCTTTCGCCGCTTTGTGCAATGATATCTTCTGCCATGGAGATTTTTTCTTCGAGCATCTCATCGATTTTTTCCTCTATAGTTCCTGTAGTAATAAATTTATGCACCATTACATTTTTTTCTTGCCCTATACGAAAAGCTCTGTCTGTAGCTTGATTTTCTATGGCAGGATTCCACCAACGGTCAAAATGTATGACGTGGTTGGCACTTGTGAGATTTAAGCCCACTCCTCCGGCTTTAAGAGATAAGACCATGTAAGGCATGTATTGTTCCCCATTAAAAAGCTCCACTAATTCCCCACGCTTTTTCACCGGTGTACCCCCATGCAAAACCAGCCCTCTTTTGTTAAATATGGTTTCCATAAAATCACAAAGTGGTTCTGTCATCTCTTGAAACTGTGTAAATACCAAAACCCGCTCATGCTTTTCGGCGATGGTTTCACAGATCTCACCAAGCTTTTCAAACTTTCCACTGTGAGCTGAATCATAAGATTTTTGACCTAAATATTGATCCGGGTGATTGCAAATTTGCTTAAATTTCATAATGCTGGCTAGAACCAAACCTTTTCGCTCAATGCCTTCACTGTTTTCCAGTGCTTTTTCCAAATCCTTCACAAGCCCATTGTATAATACGATCTGTTTCTTTGTTAATGATGCAAAGGATTTCATCTCAATTTTGTCAGGTAAGTCAGAAATAACCGTCTTATCCGTCTTGAGCCTCCTTAAAATAAAGGGATTTACAATGTTTCGCAAACGTGAATATCCCGTGCCATCTTCTTTTAATGATTTGGTAAAGTTGGTAAACTCTTTGGCAGTGCCAAGGAGACCCTGGTTTAAGAAATCAAATATGGACCATAAATCGGTAAGGCGGTTTTCTATGGGTGTCCCCGTCATGGCAATCTTAGAAGTAGCTTTTAAAGACTTTACTGCCTTCGTCTGCTTGGTTCCGGGGTTTTTAATGGCCTGTGCCTCGTCTAAAATAATCAAATCCCAACGTGTCAAGGACAGCTCTTCTACCTTTGTAGCCATGCCGTATGTGGTAATGAAAAGGTCGTAAGATTCTATGTCAAAGGTTTTATTTTGAGCATGAATGACTGTATAACGAAGCTTAGGTGCAAATTTATCCGCTTCCTTTTGCCAGTTGAATAATAGAGATGCAGGTATAATCAGCAACACCTTTGCACCACCATTTTGTCTCAAATATTCTAGCAAAGCTAAAATTTGTATAGTTTTACCAAGCCCCATGTCATCTGCAAGAAGTGCGCCAAAACCTAACTGCTTCATGAGTCCAAGCCAATTGAGCCCTGTTTGTTGGTAGTGCCTAAGCTCAGCTAAAAATTCTTCCCCTGCAAAGAGACTTTCCATCTGATTTGGATCTAACAATCGATTATTCAGGTTTTTCAACCACTCCCCGTTGGAAATTTCCAGTTCGATCTGTTTGTCCACCTCCAGAGAGCTATTGATATCAAGCTGCATTCGCATGGCTTCAGCAAATGTCATATCTTCTAAATCTTTTATTCTGTCAAAGGCTTTCAATGCAGCTTTTAGCTTGTCATGATTTACTTCTACCCATTTTCCCTTTAAATAAGATAGACCGTTGGTCTGCCTTAAAAGAGTTTCGATTTCCTCTCTCGTCAGCTCCAAATCCCCTAAATAAATACTGGGGTTGAAGCTTATCAGGGCTTCCAATCCTACGGCTGAAGGCGCTTTATCCCCCACGGTGACAGATACGCGAGCACTGCCTTTTTTCTTCCACCAATCCGGAATCCTGCATACCACTCCACACTGCTCATAAAGCTCCACCTCACAAAGAAATATGTAGGCTTCCTGGCTTGTAAATTTTAAAGGTGAAAATAGTTCACCACTTTCCACCAGCTCAGATATAAAATCACTTTGATCACAAGTGCGGCTAACTGTGGATAAAAGTGCCAATAATTTATTTTGTTCTTTTTTATATTCTAAAAGTGCATTTTTTAAAGGTAAGTGATTTACCTTTTCACGATTTCCCGTGCTATAAGTAGCTAAGAAAGCAAAGGGGAATTCTTCATCACGGTTTTCCACCAGATGAAAAAATACCCTCCCTACTACATTGATTTCGCTGTTCTTGCTGTGCAGATATTCTGCCACAGTTCCTTTCCATGAATCAATTTCTTCTTGAAATACTTGTGAAAGCTTGTCCCAAATGACTCCAATCCAAGAAAATCCGACATTCTCTATTCCTATAGCAAAGGGAATTTCTCGCAACAGCTCAATGGCACAAGCATTCTTTACCGGTTCTGCTCTTCGAGTAATTTCAATGTCACTATTCTTTGATAATTCAGAGATAAAACGATGAGCCAAATGATATAAAAAGGTCAAAGATGAAGACATGTTAGGATTTATTTGAACAAATCCTAAATCAAATAATGCTTGATATTTATTTTTCGAGAAATTTGTTAGAAGTTCTTGATCATAAAAAGGTGCTTTGCCTTCTGAAATGCTCTCTTCAATAATAAAATCATCAACTTGAAAAACTGCAATTAATTCTTTTTCTCTGCTCTTCATATTCCCTCGCTATTTATAAGCTACTCAAATTTCTATTGCTAATTAGTTTTCTAATGCAAATGTTTTATAGTTTTTACGATTCTATAAAATCTTTTACATATATAATACATCCTACTCTATCAATATGCTCTTTCAATTCCAAATTCTTTATTTTCTCATAATCAATTACATCAAACCTTAATAAAGTAGGTAATTCATTTAATTGAATAGCTATCAGTTCGCAAAAAAGGAAGTCTGAACATCCTAATATAGCCAAGTCTATATCCGAGTTAGGTTTATGGTTACCTTTTGCTCTAGAACCGAACAAAATTACTTTTTCTAAACATTCATTTCTAATGAAAACCTGGTTCATTTGCTTTAAAAGTCCTATATCAATCATTATTTATTACCTTATTTATAAAAAATTCATGTAATTGATTTAATGAAATCAAAAATTCATTTTGAATTTTGTGCAATATGATATAAATTTTATCAAAATCATAAGTATGAGATAATAAATTTCTACTTAACATCATGTCGATAAATACTTTTTCCTCAGAAATGATATTTGCAGCAAAAGCTTCTTTAAACACATTTCTTGCAGTAATCTCTGATAAATTTAGATTTCCACTGTACTCCAAATAATCCTTTAGTGTTTTCCAAGCAAGCTCATAAGTGTATTCAAACCTCTGTATGATACCCTCTTGTTCTAATAAGGAGAAATCTTCAAGTTTTTTTTCATCAAAAGCACTTCTAAGTAAAACAAATGCTTTATCAAAATTATGAAATCTTTGCTGCCATCTAATATCTTTATTTGTAATCATTAATTTCACTTCCTTTGGCTGTGGTTATTTAAAAGGTAAATCACTATCTCCATCTCTTATAACTTGATTATATCACAAGTTATTATATTCTAAAACAATCTATTATGGCATCCTACCATATTTACCCTTAATATATTCTAAGAAATATGCTAAAATAGAGTTATTGAGAAATCAATATTTTATTATACAGGAATATTGATTACCATATCTCCGGAATATCAAAAAACGTATCTTGAGGAGAGTCACCCCTTACGGTTGACATATGGAAAGGTCTTTTTTGCAAGATATTTCCAATGTGATAAAAGATAGAAAAGGATAAAAACATGAACATAAAAAAACACGGAATCATTTTAGCGTCCTCTTCCCCACGTCGAAAGGAAATCCTTCAGAACCATGGGATGAAACCGGAAATTTTCCCACCCAATGTGGATGAAGATCTACCGGAATATTTATCTTTGGAGCAATCCGTCATGTATCTAGCTTTAAAAAAAGCATTAAATGTGGAAAAGGAATATTTGTCTGACAAAAATAGAAGTTTAAAAACTAATATCCATTTATTACAGGTTAATTCAATTCAAGATAATCAATTAGATAAAAAGCCTACAAAAGCTAATCAATCTCAGAAAAATGATGAAGCCCCCTTGATATTAGCAGCTGATACAGTGGTTTACCATAATTCAATTATCGGAAAACCAAAAGATAAAGACGAAGCTTTTCAACTGTTAAAGTCACTGAAAAACACAAAACATCTTGTTGCTACAGGTGTTGCACTGCTACAGCCCGGGACTACCGAACGTTATGTTTTTTCCGATGTCACTGAAGTATACTTCAACGATTATTCGGATGAAGAAATTCTGGAATATATCAGCACAGACGAACCCTATGACAAGGCGGGAGGATACGCCATTCAGGGCGCATGGGGGAAGCATGTACATCATATAGAAGGAGACCTTGACAATGTCATCGGCCTCCCCTGGTATAAAGTGCAGTCATTATTGAATCGGTTACAATGATCCTGAAATTAATTCATTCTATAAAGGCTTTACAGTAGTCTATCTATCTTGACAAGTTATTGCCCATACACTTTTTCATTTCCTGCATCAATTACTTCTTTAAACTCTTTCGAAACAGTCACATAATCAATGAGATCCACCCTATACCCTAATTCTGAATTTTCAAAGGCTTCCTCAAGCTTACATAAAATTTCTAAGGATAGATCTGTGTACGTAATGGCTAAATCCAAATCTGAGAACTCTTTATTTGTCCCTCTATATCTTGAACCAAATGCTCTTACTTCACAGAAGGGTAGATTCATTTTAAAAATATTCTTGATAATATCTAAGTCCTTCTCAGATATATTGATCATTGATTTCGTGCCTCCAATTGCTTAAGAAGTTGTTTTGCATATGGTAAAAATTCAAGAGCCATTTCATAAACCTGTTGAGAAATCACACGATCATATAAATGAGAAGTCTTATTCCTTGCACTATGAAATATCATCCATTTTTCTATGTCATTAATCAGTTTATTTTCAGCTGCAATCCTAAAAAGTTCACGTCGAGCCACTCCACCTACAGCATCAGGACTGACATTTGCTTCAATCCACCTTTTCATGAGCTTCCATGATTGCTCATAAGTGAATTCAAAATTTTGCACAACACCAGCCTTCAAAGTATTAACTGCAAATAAAAAATCGTTACCACATAGAATAATTTGATTAGTAGCTAAAATCGCATCCTCTAATAAATTAATGGAATGCTCTAAACTCGTTAATATCAACTTCATATCATTCCCTTTCCTATGCAACTCAGTTTATCATAAATGATTAATCAAATTAACATTAAAGAAAACCTTAAATGGATTTCTAAAACAACGACAATTGATCGGATTCAGGCAAGTCCTTAATAACCCCTCTAAGCTGAAGCGCTTCTACCGCAGTCTTATTGGCCTTCGCCCTCACCTTCATATCATCTACAGAGAGAAAAGGTTTTTTCTCAAATTCTGCCACTATGGCATTGGCAGCACTTTCCCCTACGCCGGATATGGCGATAAAAGGCAGCAACACCTTGCTTTCGTAAACCAAAAACTTGGTGGCGTGAGATTTCCCTAGCTCCGCTTGGAGGAAGGAAAAACCTCGGGCATACATCTCTGCCGCAACTTCCAATACCGTAATTTCGTCCTGCTCCTTTTTCGTGGCGTTTTTTCCCATGGCTTCTATCATAGCGATGCGATTTTTAATGGATTTTGCTCCCTTCAAAATAACGTCATCATTGAAATCAGCCGCCTTTGTGGTAAAGTATACAGCATAAAACTCCAAAGGATGATACACCTTGTAATATGCAATTCGGTAAGACATCATCACATAAGCAACCGCATGAGCTTTTGGGAACATGTATTTTATTCTCCTGCAGGATTCAATGTACCACTCCGGTACGTTATTTTCCTCCATAAGAGCCACTTCATCATCCTTCACACCCTTGCCTTTTCTCACGTTTTCCATGATTTTAAAGGCCGCTTTATTGGGAACACCTTTTTGAATCAAATAGTTC
>CAYWVS010000084.1:0-13091 GCA_964461765.1 uncultured Anaerovorax sp. | reverse complement strand
TGTCCTTCTCACCACGTCTACCATGGTACCCCGCCCCTCGTGGGTAGCGGTTATATCTAAAAATACGATCTCGTCTGCACCTTGCCGATCATAAGCCATGGCGCATTCCACAGGATCCCCTACCTCTTTAATTCCCACAAAGTTGATTCCTTTTACCACTTTGCCGTCCCTTACGTCTAAGCAAGGTATGATTCTCTTTGCAATCATTGTTTTCCTTTCATTTGTAATAACTATTGTATATTTTTTTAACGAACAATTGTATTTTTAAAATCATTTATTTAGGTATACTATATCTTTTCAATATTAATTTTTTCACTGTTTTTAACGTTTATTATAATTTTTATCTTATCATTTATTTTGTCAAATGACAAGATAAATCAAATTCCCATAAACGCAAAAAGGGCGTCCTATTTTTCAGACGCATCTCTTTTTGCATGTTTATTGCTATTTATTTCGTTGTACTCAGAGGGATGATAATGATAGTAGCATGGTAATGATGGTAGCTACTTCCATTAATTCAATTTTTATCTTGTTTTATATAAGACCATGTGCAAAGAATGCACAAGAATTAGTGCTTTTTGAAACTTATTCTATAACTTTTATGATACCAAATGAAATTCACAAAAGTGTCACACAAATAGGGTTAAAATCAATGTTTTTTAAATTGTAATATAAATTTAATATTAATTAGAGAAAAATAAAACTATTTTGCTAAAAAAATAAACCCCATTGTTCCAATGAGGTCTACTATCCTAATACTAACTTTTGGGGAGCTCCACTGTTATCCGAGTACCCTCCCCCCTTGTACTTTCAATTTTAAGATTCCCATTACACATGGCAGCAAGTCGATTCCTTGTATTTTCAATTCCAATATGGCTACGTCCATCTTGAGGTACCCTATCAGGATCAAAGCCTACGCCATTGTCCTCCACCTTAATATACCAAGCAAACTCATCCTCCCATGTGGAAATATAGATATTACCTCCTTCTTCCTCACCTTGTGTGACTCCGTGCTTTATGGAATTCTCTACTAAGGGCTGTAATGTTAGGGCAGGAACGGAAAAATCCTGTGATTTAATATCAAATTCAATTATTATATATGGAAAACGATACTGCTCAATGGTGAGATAATTTTTCAAGTGCTCCAACTCTTGCTCAAAGGGTATCGGGGTTTTCCGTGTTAGACTGTCCATGTTACCACGCAGATACCGCGAAAATTTACCCACTGCCTCGTCAGCTTTTTGCGGTTGGGTTATGCAAAGATACTGGATGGTATTCAGTGCATTATATAAAAAATGCGGTTGAATTTGGGAAAGCATAAGGTTAATTTTACTTTCCAAAAGCTCGATTTCAAGATGTGCCGCCAGTTCTGCCTTACGGGAGGCTTTAATATAATGGTGAACCATTTTAATTAATTCAATGGTTATAAATATCACAAAGCAAATATTAAAAATAATATTTATATTAATATGAAAAATGTAATAATTTACAGCATCAGCGATACATCCGCTACACAAGAGTAAAACAGCCGTTTAAGAATATATCTGCTTTAATATTATCCACACGAAGCATGACAAGGTAATTGATGGGCACAGGTTCAATAAAATTGCCGGTGATGTAGACCTTTTCTCGGTTATCTTCGTCAATGATGGTATTGTCGCTCAGCTCCTTAGGCTCCTCTCCCTCATAGAAATATGTGCCAGATATCTTAATTTTTTTAAGGGGAAGATGATCCTTATCGTTTACCTTATACCCTGTCAGTGATAGAGTAAGTAAAGCAATTCCAAGGAGAATAGTTGCCATAATTAGGGTTCTTAAAGTCCATTTCATGAGATTTTCCTTATTATTTAAAGCTTAACAACAACTTTTTTTATACAATTTATAATTCTTATAAGTTTACAGAATTATTATATCAGTAATTCTACCTAAAAACAAATAATATTTTCCAAATATGGCAAAAAGAGTGCTTTAATTTAGTAAAAGAAAATTCAGCAATGAGATATATATTTTATTAGAATTTCTTGATAGTATTCTTGAATAATCCTTTGATACTTTGAATTAAAATTATCAGCCACCCTGGTTTTTCAATTAAATGGGAACAAACTGATAAATTAGCTTGTCTAATTTAAAAAATAAAATGACTAATTGACTAATAAATTTGATTTAAACATGGATTGTTCGTATTGCATCTATGACATTTCTAAAACAATTACCAGAAATCAAATGAAATTATCAGTGGCAAAATTAAATGGAATTCAGGATTTTAACGAAAGGTAGGATTATGAATCGAATAACTAGAATTTTAATATTTCTGACCCTTTTCCTAACAATGGGGACACAATTTGTCAGCGGTGAGCCAATGGGTGAAGGTTCTATTTCCTTTACCATAGATGGTAAAACCATCTCCTTTTCGGAGGCTCAAGGAATCCCTTATATCAATGAAGGGGGGCGGACAATGATGCCCTTGAGAGCTTGCTTAAATGCCATCGGGTGTCAAGTGAATTGGAAGCAAGAATCACAGACAGTTACCTTAAACAAAGGAGATGTACAGGTGGAGATACCTGTGGGACGAATGGAAATTTACAAGAATGGTACACCCGTTCCTCTGGATGCTGCTGCAATTATCAAGAACGGACGTACGTATTTGCCCCTGAGGAGCGTTTTAGAGGCTTACGGTTATGCAGTGGATTGGGACAACAAAACGAAAACGGTAATGGCATTTGAGTTAACACCATCTTTCATCAACGGAGGAACTACAGGTATTTTTTCTCGGACTCAGCTTCTCTTTGAAGGATTTGACGGAATAGAAGCAGACATTACCTTGCCCGTTGTAACTCTTGCCGATAAAGGGGACTGCCCCTATGTTTACTTTGGATTTGACTGGAAAAATGACGTTGGCAATGTGGAGGGTGGCTTCCAATTTATAGAAGATCCCAATCATCCCGGCTATAACAAATGGACCGCTTTCATGCGTCAGGGCAGCGATTGGCGTTGGGGCAACAACATACAGTTAGAGCAGGGAGCTACTCACCATATGAAGTTTTACTGTGATTCTACAAAGGAAGGTTCTTCCGAGTTGGTGATAGAATTAGACGGCAAAGAAATAATAAGAAAGGCATCTACAGTTAGTGACTTTTCTACTGCTTCTGCAAAGGCAGTCACCGCCATGGCGATGTTGAGGAAATTTGACGGCACCAATTGTAACTCTAAGTCTTTAGACTCAAAGATTTCAAACCTTAAGGTGTCCTCAGTAAAATCGGATGAGTATGTAGATTTTCATTTATTTAAAAAATATCAGGAATGGAAACCCAAAGTCCAAGGAGGTGGCATTCGATATGGAACAGTGGATTGCATCCCTTCTTACTTGCATTACAAGGCAGATGGATCTATTTCCATATATTCAGTATTGTAGGCTCAACGCTTCCCTTAAGGACAGAGTCCCCTTGTAGATGGACTTTCCGCAGATAGCTCCATATAAATTTCTTTTTGCCAGATTTTGAATATCTTCGATGACGTGGATTCCACCGCTGGCGATGATATGGCAGGAAACAGCTTTTTGAAGTGCCTCCAAATGCTCAAGATTAGGTCCTGATAAGGTTCCATCCTTGGCAATGTCCGTATAAATAATGGTCTTAACCCCAATTTGTTCCATCATTTTGGCCAGCTCAATATAATGGATCCGGCTGTCTTCCAGCCAGCCGCCCCCGGAGGCCATACCGCCCTTTGCATCGATACCGATGGCAATTTTACTTCCAAATTCCTTGACTGCTTCCTTCGCCAGTTCAGGATTTTGAATGGCCACAGAGCCCAAGATAATCCGCTCTACTCCCCCTTCCACATAGGAAGCCATGTCCTCCGTGGTTCTGATGCCGCCTCCAACCTCAACTTTTAATCCCGTATTTTTCACCACATCTAAAAAGATGTCCCTGTTGAGAGGTTTCCCTGCAACTGCGCCATCCAGATCCACCATGTGAATCCACTCCGCCCCACATTCCTCAAAAGAGCGAGCCGTCATCAGCGGATCCTCAGCCACCTTTTCCACCGTATTAAAATCTCCCTTGGTCAACCTGACACATTGCCCATTTTTTATATCAATCGCCGGTAAAATGATCATTTTTTATACCTTTCTTAAACAACTAATTATTTTCTGATAAGTTCAAATTCTATTAAAATAAACCAATTAGAAATATACTTAAAATACCAACATAATAATTCGAAAATCTACATAAATCTATGATTTTTTCAATTTACACATTATAAAATTTAAATTTATTAAGCTTTCTATTATAATTCGCAAAAATTCTTTAATATTTTTAACCCGGGAGTTCCGCTTTTTTCCGGATGAAACTGGGTACCGAACACATTGCCTCGAAATACCAACCCCGGCACCTTGCCGCCATATTCACTGTAAAAGGAAATATTCGAATCCTCAGTCACAGCTTTATAGGAGTGGACATAATAGAGGCGATCCTCCTTTTGAATTCCATCTGCCAGAGGGCACTGATTAATCATATTTACATCGTTCCATCCCATGTGAGGAATTTTCAAACCTGCCTCGCGAGCATCCTCCATGAAAACTACTTCCCCATCAATGAGACCTAAACATTCCGTTTCTCGAAACTCAAAACCTTTTTTAAAGAGCATCTGCATTCCCACACAAATCCCCAAAAGGGGCTTTCCTTCATAAATTTTCCCCCGGGAGTCGGCATATTCCGCGGAAACTTCCCTTTTAATAATCTCCACCAATCCCGTGAGCTCCAGCTTTTCCATGGCGTTGGGCAATGCTCCCACTCCGGGTAAAATCAATTTATCCGCTCTTTTTAGATCCTCCGCTTTGGAGGTAATCACACTGTCCGCCCCGATATAGTCAAGGGCATTTTTTACACTGAAAAGATTTCCGGCTCCATAGTCGATAATGGCAATCATAGAAGTACTCCTTTCGTCGACAAAACGCCTTTCTTTGGACGAATTTCACAGGCTTTCCCCAAAGCATGGGCGAAGGCTTTAAACATGGCTTCACAAATATGATGATCATTGGTACCATAATGCATGTTGATATGCAAGGTCACTCCACCATTCTTAGCAAAGGCACCGAAGAATTCCTCTACCATCTGGGTATCCATATCTCCCATTCTGAATCCTTTAAATTCTCCGTGAAATACCAAAAATGATCTGCCGCTAATGTCTAAATCACAGGTAACCAAGGCTTCATCCATGGGAACCGTAAAGCTTCCGTAACGAGTTATGCTGCTTCTGTCTCTGGTGGCTTCTTGAAAAGCACTTCCAAGAGCAATGCCGATATCTTCAACAGTATGGTGGCAATCCACCTCCAAATCCCCCTTGCAGGTCAACTCAAGATCAAAGCCACTGTGTTTGGCAAAAGCAGTAAGCATATGATCTAAAAATCCAACCCCTGTCTGAATGTTGGATTGACCCTGCCCATCCAGATTTAATGTCAACTGAATGTCCGTCTCCTTGGTCTTCCTCTTCACTTCCGATTTTCTCATGAAATTTCCTCCATTATACTCGTTAAGGCACTGACTAAAGCTGCGTTTTCCTCGGCACTCCCTGTTGTAATTCTCAAATATTTGCCTAAAATCCTGACGATGATGGATTGTTCCAACAAGCGTTTGTAAACTTCCCTGGCTTCTTCTTCACCGGGAAACTCCACCAAAACAAAATTTGCCTGAGTCTTGATCACTTGTCTCATAGCCTCAAACTTTTCCTTCAAGGCGGCAAGACCGTTATAAAGTTCTTCTCTTCCGGCTAAAATCTGCTTCTTTGCTTCTTCAATATATTCCGTGTGGGAAAGAATCACTTTACCCACAGCCTGAGTGATGCCGTTTACATTGTAAGGGGATCTTACGCAGTTCAAGGCATCCACGATGGTTTTATTAGATATGGCAAAGCCTAATCGAATGGCAGCAATTCCCCATGCTTTGGAGCAGGTTTTTAAAATAATAAGGTTATCGTATTTTTCCACATCTTTTAATAGTGATTGATCAGAAAACTCCATGTAGGCTTCGTCCAAGATAATTAAGGTGTCTGTTGCTTTAATGATCTTCTCTACTTCCTCTTTCTTTAAAACCAAAGATGTAGGGCTACAGGGATTGGAAAAAATCAAGGCTTGAGGTTTTAATGAAATCAACTCTTTGATGGTCTTATCTACATTTATGGACAAATCTTGATTTTTAACTATCTTCAAATTTCCTCGCTCATAAGTTTCCCCGTAAAAACCGTACATGGAAAAATCGGGGGTTAAAGTAGCGATTCGATCTCCCTGCTGTAAGAATGCACCTAAAATAACGGTAATCAACTCATCTGAGCCATTTCCCGCCACAGTTAATCGGGGATCTATGCCGTATGCCTTGCCAAAAGCCTCCCTCAATTCTACACAATCCGGATCCGGGTATCGGTTTAACGGGATATTTTTTACCGCTTCTCCTATCTCTTCCCCGTACATTTCACCGGGATTTATAAAGCTTTCGTTGGCATCCAGTCTGATTTTATAGGTTCCTGCCACCGGGTCATAAGGTGTAAGGTTTTTTACTTTGTCGTTTAATTGGTACATCTGCTTTCCTTTCCTATGTAATTGGGATATCATCCTAATATTTTCTATTAATCCGAAAATCAAACATTATAAATTATTTTTTGTAATTTAGATTTTATAAATTACATAAAAATTCAGTAAAATTTTAATAAACTTAAAGATGGAAATTTTATACATTCACTTTAATATCATAAATTTAAAATTACTTTTTTAATTTGATCAATCCATTTAACATAAAATCAATTTTATTATTTTTATCAATTCATTTAACATAAAATCAAATAAAATCAATCATTTAAATCGAACCTTTATAGAGTTTGCATGAGCTGTCAGACCTTCCTTTTCCGCTATGGTTACGATGTGTTTTTCCGCTTTTCTCAGCGCTTCTTCCGAATAGTAAGTGTAACTGATTTTTTTTACAAAGCTGTAAACGCCTAAGGGTGAAGAAAATCTTGCCGTTCCTGAGGTGGGTAATACGTGGTTGGTTCCGGAGTAATAGTCCCCCAAGGGTTCCGGCGCATAGCTTCCACAAAATACAGATCCGGCATTTTCAATTTGAGGCAACAGCCTCATGGGATCTTTTGTCATAATTTCCAAATGCTCCGGTGCAATTTCATTGGACAATTTTATCATATCCCGCAAGGATTCACAAATAATGATGGCTCCGTAATCCCGCAGGGACGCCTCAATAATCTCCTGCCTTCCCAATTGTTCTAATTGTCTTTCTAAGGCTTTTAGAGTTTTTTTTGCCAAATCCTCTTCTGTAGTTAGAAGGATAGCTGCCGCCATTTTGTCATGTTCCGCCTGACTCATTAAATCCGCCGCAATAAATTCCGGATTCCCCGTTTCATCAGCAATGATAAGAATTTCGCTAGGCCCTGCAATCATGTCGATATCCACCTGACCGTAAACCAATCTTTTGGCTGTAGCCACGTAAGCGTTCCCCGGACCCACGATCTTATCCACCATGGGGACGGATTCTGTGCCAAAGGCTAAGGCTGCTATGGATTGAGCTCCACCGGTCAAATAAACCTTGTTCACTCCTGCCACATGAGCTGCCGCCAAAATGTCTGGATTGGCACCAAAGCTTTTATTTCCATCACCATCTATGGTAACTGCGGGAGGGGTAACCATGACGATCTCCTCCACTCCTGCAATTTTCGCCGGAATCCCATTCATCAAAACCGTAGAAGGATAAGCCGCTGTTCCTCCGGGAACGTAAATCCCCACTTTTGATAAAGGACGTACCATTTGCCCTAAAACTGTGTAATTATCTTCTTCCAGAGACCCTCTTTTCCCTAAACCAGCCCTAGGTTTCGTCCCCATTTGGTAGCTTTCTTGAACTTGATTCTCATGGTAATCTCTAATATTTTCAGCAGCTTTTTCAAGAGCTTCTATGAAATCAGGAGATGTTTTGTCATAAGCCTCCTTGATTTCTTTCCCTTCTATGATAAATTTCTCAGGGAAGCCTCCATCAAAAGCTTCGCCGTATTGTATCAGGGCTTGATCCCCTTTTTCACGCACATGACTGATAATATCTTTGACTGTCGCCATGATTTTCTCGTCAGCTTCTGCGTTTCTCTTCTTCATTTCAGTAAAAAAATCTTTTAAATTTCCATGATTGGCATAGATGGTTTTTATCATATAGTGGTTCTCCTTCTGCAAATTATCATTCTTTATTCTTTAGCTTAGTTTTTTTAGCTTTCCGAGTATCTCTTCAATAGAGTCTTTCTTTAACTTCATCCCCGCTTCATTAACAATAATTCTGGCAGAAATATTCTTAATATCCTCGATGACCTTCAAACCATTTTCCTTTAAGGTCGTTCCGGTTTCCACGATATCCACGATACCGTCGGCCAAATCCAAAAGGGGTGCCAATTCCACGGAGCCTTCTATTTTAATGATCTGTACGTCCATGCCTTTGTTTTCAAAGAAATCAGCCGTTACCTTGGGGTACTTGGTGGCAATTCGTTTTGTATTGTATCCTTTATAAAAGTCAGAGTTTTCGGGGACAGCCAATGCAAACTTGCATTTACCTAATCCTAAATCCAGCACCTCATAAAAGCGACCACCCATTTCTGCTATGGTATCCTTGCCTACCACTCCCATATCGCAGACACCGTGTTCTACATAGGTGATAACGTCGGCGGCTTTGGCCAACACCACCTGAATGTTGGTATTGGGAATGTCCAAAAGAAGTTTTCTTCCTTTATTAATCAAGTTGTTTACATCATACCCCATTTTTCCAAATAATTGAACTACTTCTTTTTCTAACCTGCCTTTGGTCAAGGCAATTCTTACTTTGTTTGAGGTCTCATTTTGTGTTTCTGAGTCATCCTCTTCCTTAAGAAGGTTTGACCAAAGCTGATCTAGGTTGATTCCAAATCCCGTGGCAGGTAAATTTTCTCCAAAATCCCGGAAAAGCTCATCGTATCGTCCACCTGATAGCACCGGTTCTCCTGAGCGATCCACGTATCCTCGAAAGATTAGGGAGCTGTAATATTCCGCTTGATGTACCAACCCGAAGTCAATGATCAATTTATCCTGTAAGCCTTTTGTTGTCAATCCATCATAAATTCTTTCTAAATAGGAAAGCATTTGGATAGGTTGGCTGTCGTGACCGTCGTATCCACGGAATAATTCCTTTGCTCTTTCCAGGGCTTCCTTTCCTCCAAAGAGTTTTGGCAATTCCTTTAAAAGCTCTGCGGATTTTCGACTTTCGGAGTATTGGTCTGAAGCTTCCCCTAAAGACAAGGTGTAATTTTCCAAAAGATCAGAAAGTGCTGTATAATTTTTTGCTAATATCAACTTGTGTACTCTTGATTTAATTTCTTCATCAGCTTTGAGGCTATCCATGAGAAACTTGTAAATTCCAATGTGACCGATTTCAATTCTAAAATGTTTTTTGGTGCAAGCAGTCAGGGATTCAATTCCCAGAGTCAGCACCTCCAAATCCGATTCAAAGGTGGACAATCCCAAAAGTTCTATACCCATCTGCATCATTTCGCTGTTTTTCCCACGATGCTCCGGCTGCTGCCGATAGACCCTTTGGCTGTAATAGAGCTTGATGGGTAAATCGTGGTTCTTCAACTTGGTTGAGGTCATTCGAGCAATGGGTATGGTAGAATCCGGTCGCATGACCAAAAGCCTACCTTTGTTGTCCATGAGTTTATACATATTTTCCTGAGGGAAATACATGGAGTTGGAGGAAAACACGTCATAAAATTCAAATCCAGGGGTAATCACCTCCCGGTATTCCTGAGCTTCAAATATTTCTCGCAAGGTACTCTGAACTTTTCTCAAAGCTTCGCATTCTCGAAACAGCAAGTCTTTGGTGCCTTCCGGGGTGATCTTATCATATTTTTTCATTTGGAAGTCTCTCTTTCCTGAAAATATTTTCTTTAATATTGATCATTCTTTATTTTGACTATATTTACGCTTATTTTAAATATTTTATTCAGCTCAAATACTTTATCACATTAAAGCATTAAAGTCAAGATGTTTAATTTAAAATTAATATCTTATATTTTCAAACATATATCTTATGTTTTCAATCATTAAGTTAAATGAAGAACATAAAAACCAAGTTAAAAGTTACTTGATTTTATATTAATTTGTGAAATATTCATATGATACTAGGGTCAAAAGATATAAATCATAAAACTAACCACAAAATAATGTATTAATTTACTAATAAAATGATATATATTTATAATGAGTAACGAATATTTAATAATATTAGGCTTTTGACCTCGGTATTTGTGAAATATTCATATTTATTTATTACAATCTAAAAATTTAAAACATCAAAAAATTTATTGTAAAGTTTTACTTTACAATTGCTTTAATAAAATAAATAGGTTTTCCTAATGAACAAAATTTTTCTTCATATTCAGTGGTAATTTTCTTTGCAGAAAAACAATCTTGATGTAGATTTTCTGAGATTTCTAATATTTCAAATGTTTTTTTATGGTGACTATCACTCTGAATATCTTTTAATTTTGCAAACTGATCTAAGGTGAATTTATATAGGTCTTCCTTGTCTGTTTTAATGGCAATAAATCCATCTTTTGCAAGTGTATAAAGATATCCTTTTAAATAATTGCAGTGGGTCAGGCGTCGCTTTGCATGCCGATCCTTGGGCCATGGATCACTAAAATTTAAATAAATGCCCATTAGCTCTCCTTCTGCAAAGTGGTCTTCTACCTCATTTATGAGTCCATGAACAAAGATAACATTGGAAACATTTGCTTCTTGGATCCTTTTTAAAGCCCCAAGCAAAACACTCCCCTGCTTTTCTATTCCAATATAATTTCGCTGCGGCAAAACCTGTGCCAACTCTGTTAAAAACTTACCCTTACCGCATCCCACTTCCACGCAAATGGGAAGTGGTTTTTCAAAATGTTCTTTCCACTTCCCTCTGCATCGCTCCGGCGAATCTATTAGAATTTTGTCTACCGCAAAATTCAACATCTCAATTGAATGCTCATCCTCTACAAAACCGCCACCTATATCCAGCGAGGATCGTTTATAAGAGGATAGCTTTTCTTCTTCGTTCTTAATTTTTCTTTGCCTCATGTTTTTCCTTTTTCCGCATGTTCTAAGCAACAGCCCTAAGCATTGTACTGGACATCAACCTTATATGTGATAATCTATACGTAGAAAAGGATACCGCTTCTTATGTAATATAGAAAATCAGTACCACCTTTGAGTGGATGGTGCTGATTTTCATAAGTGAGTTGGACTCACACATGTACACAAAAATCACACAATAACATCAAATATTTTTTTGCCATGGTATGAAATCCAACTGCCATGGTTTGGATGGGTGGATATGGAATCCGTCGGTACTCCTTTGACATCGCACCCCACATCTTTATAATGATTTTTACGAAAATCAAAGGTGAGAAGGTATCCCGTATCCATATTCATGGTATCAAGATATCCTGAGAGCTGTTCATACGCCTCTTCATGGCTTTGCTCCCCACGCCATATCTTAAGCTCTATGATAAATTGTTCTTTATTAAAATCAAGTACAATATCCATTCGTCTCTGGTCCAACAGTTCGCTTTCCATATGATAGAATCCCTGTCCATTAATAAGGGGTCTTAGATATGTCAAAAATACCTGTCTTGCATTTCTTTCAAGGAACTTTATATCCTTTTCTGCAAATGTCTCAGTGTAATGCCCGGCAAATTTTTCAAGGCATAACTGCATATTAAATCTGCCCTCCGTTATGACATCTTGTGCAAGCACCCCTGTCACTTTAGGCGAATCACTATATTTATCTTTTAAAATGAAGTAGTTATATATCAGTATCTCAAACATGATATTTGACACTTTTGTGCCTTTTCCATTTTGGTTTTTTAATATTCCAAACATAAATCCCAGATCCATTGCGGGAAGTCCAAAATGAAAGGGAACGTTTTCGCCTATTACGCAAATACTGTATATAAGGTCATAAAGCTCTTTGTTTGATTCAAGGTTTTTAAAAAGATCATCAAATAAAGTATTTTTTTCCTCTAATATTCGTTTTATTGCCCCCTGCAGCCCGTCCGCTGTCCAGTCCTTATCAAGCTTTTCATCAATCTCTTTGCAGATTCTGGATACAAGAAATGGATATCCACTTGTATATTTATAGATTTCTTCTGAGATTGCCATGATGTCCATGCCGGTATGGTGATCATTTTCATAATCTATGAGCATAGTGGATATCTCCCGGGGGTTAAAGGACATATCTACATCAAAGCTTGCCGCTATATTCCATGGGGAGTTATATATCTTTCCTTCCTGTGCAGCGGGCGAGTAATTCCCTTCATTTATCATTTTCAATTTAATATTTTTGATGTCATATACACCTGCCAAGATCACGCTATAAAAAGTATCTTCTTCTCCTTCATTTCGTAATAAATATTGATCTCTGAGCATGCCGAGAAAATGAATATATATTTTGTGATTGCTTGATTTGTCTACTTCATCGATCATTAATACTATTTTTTTACCTTTGCATAACTTTGAGATATGCTCTCTAAGTTTATCAAAGCTGATAACACTATAATCAATCCAGCTTTGTGCATACTCTTCAGATACATCTGCAGATTTCAATGCTCTATGGATAATTTCCATAAACATCTTACAAAATTTCTCAGGACTTTCAAAATGCGTATAATCTATACTTTCAAAGCTCGTTTTTGCAACGATATATTCATTGTTTAAAGCTTTTTTCAGCATGAAAAAAGTAGTCGTCTTTCCGTACTGACGACCTTTGTTAATGGTAAAAAACAGCCCCTTGTCAACCATTTCTTTTATCTGTGACAATTTACCGCTGATATCTACCATATAATGTTTTCCTGGTATACATGTACCCGTTACGTTAAAACTTTTCATCCGATCACCCCCTGTTATCCTCATATTATACCACAAAACGCACCCATATGGGTACGTTTTGTGTAAGATATTTTTTAATGAGCATTGTTTTTGCTTGTGTAGTTATAGAAGATTTGAGCTACTTCTGCACGACTGGCTGTAGCCTTGGGGTTAA
>CAYWVS010000083.1:0-13239 GCA_964461765.1 uncultured Anaerovorax sp. | reverse complement strand
CAAAGGCTGAAAATGATGCTAACAGAGATGCAAACCAAAAGCTGATACAAGACTTGGATAGAAAAATTAAGGAATTGCAAGTCCAAAAATCCGCCGCCCCAGCATCAACCGATGGGGCCCAGGAAGTTTTAAAAGCTGTGGATATGGGAGCTGTACAAGAAGCCCGTGCTCGTTTTGATGAATATACCAAAGGCGATGAATCAGAGACAAATAAAGGGGACAATACCTATCGTGTAATGAATGAAGATGGTAATCGAACCGTTAAATTTAATAAGGGAAATGGAGAAAACAACAGGCAACCGGAGGCTTCAAATGCTCAAATTGAGTAGACTTCCTCAAAAGGGTAAGTAGGGATTGTGGCATAAGTCACTCAGGCGTTTTTGTAGCTTTAAAGGCACTTCAGAAGACACTTATAAATGTTAAAATTTAAAAGACACATAAAATGTCACGCCATTTCTCTTGGTGCCTTTTACGGAACTTCTAAAAGAAATTATGGGGAGCATAATCTTCCTCACCGTACTTTGGCACATAGAGATATGGCGTGACACCTACATCAAAGAATCTCTAATTTCTATTTTGACACTTCTACTAACTCGGTCAGGCAATCATCCCAACCTTGAATTAATCTGTCTATATCTTCATTTGTAGCTACAGGTGGAATCAGCATCATGTTGTGGAACGGTGTAATGATTAACCCTCTGTTAGCAAGATAGATGTGAGTGTAGTACATTAACTGCCAATCAAAATGATTTTTCGCTTCTGTTCCGGTTTGTGGAAGGGTAGGCATGAATTGAAGTTCACATCTTGCACCACTTCTTGTCAGACTCCAAGGAATGTCTAACTTCTTTAATACAGCTTCTAATCCATTTGCCAATCGATCTAATCCGGCAAACATTTTTTCAAAAGCCTCTTCCGTTGCAACTTTTGTAAGCTGAGCTCTCATAGCAGCAATGGCAAAAGCGTTAGCGGATAATGTACCGCCGATACCCATAGGATCGGAAACGCCTTTCTGTCCGTAAGTTGCATTGATCTTATCAGCTACTTCTTTAGTGAAACCATATGCAGAAATTGGAACTCCACCTGCGATGGATTTACCGATAGTTACAAAATCTGGCTTCAAGCCGTGAGCTTTAGTATAACCGCCATATCCTTCAGAGAAGGTATGAGTTTCATCGATGATCATGTAAGTACCTGTTGCAGTGCAAAGCTCTCTTACCTTTTCAAGATATCCGGGAGCAGGAAGTACCATACCGCAGTTGGTCATAACAGGCTCTAATAGAATAGCCGCGCAGTCCTTGTGAGATAAAGCTTCTTCTAAAGCTTCAAAATCATTGAATTCAATAACTCTGCTCAGCTGATCCTTGGGTAAGCCCGGGTTCATATCATAATCAGATCTTAATTTCAAATTTCCATCAGGACCGATGTGGGGGAGTGTCTCATCTAAGCTTCCGTGATAGCTTTCGTTCATGGAAAGAATTTTAGGACGACCGGTCAAAGCTCTGCAGTTTCTGATGACGTAGCGGTTTGCTTCAGTAGCAGTCATGGCTACCTGCCAATAAGGAAGTCCAAATCTTTTTCCCATCTCTTTACCGATTTCAAGAGAGTCCAAAGTTGGCATCATAGCAGTAATTCCTTTGTCTGCCTGTTCTCTGATGGCTTCAACGGTTGCATCTGGAGAATGTCCAAACATGGCTCCGGTATCGCCAAGACAGAAATCTACATATTCGTTTCCGTCGATATCCACAAGCTTGTTACCCTTGGCACTTGCAAGGAAAATCGGATGATCTGTTCCCCAGTCACCCATCCAAGGCATTGGAACACCGTTTAAAAGGTTTTCATGAGCCTTTTCAAAGGCTTCTTTGCTCTTTTGAGTTTTCTTAAAAAAAGTTTCATCCTCTCGAGCTCTCAATTTGGTTAATTGTTCGTCGTTTACCAGCCTATAAGGGCTTTTTAAATCTGTAATCATTTTTCTTCTCCTTTTTTATCTAAATTTGATATCTGGTCTAAATTTATGCCTATGATTCCATTTCCCATAATTAGGAGGTGAGTTCAAGAAAAACTTATGGATTTTGTTGAACTGTGGATTGACCCCGCTGAATAATTCTTTTATGACTTTACATAGAATGGTTTCGTGGCTCCTAAATATGTTTTTAAAATAACAGCATACATTTTTGATCCGACATCATAATTTGATGATAATAGTAATAAATTCATTTGGTAAGTAGTATACGCTTTGCATTTTGTAAATAAAGATATAATTTTAATAAATCAATTATCTTTAATACATAATAATTTTAAGTTCAATATCAATTTAACATAAGTTCAATATCAATTGATTTTAATTAAAAATTATTGATTTTTAGTAAGTTGATTTACAAAGCACTCGACACAATATGTAAGCTAATTTACTTTTGATGGATACTTTTCTTCAAACAGTAATTCTCCCTGGGGAAGTTTGATGTCTGTACGAACCTTGCCTGCCTTCTTGGCAAATATCCTGATAGCAGCAGGTACAGCAAAACATGCCAGAGATAAGAAAAATACAGGCCATTGGGTCATATCTGCAAGCAAGAAGGATAATCCCACCACCTGTGCGATCATGGAAACAATGGGAATCCACATATGTTTTACACGGGCTTTTAAATGGTCAGTATCATATCCTGCTTTTATCAATCTCTTTCTAAAAATATACTGGGACATCATGATTCCCAACCAACAAACGGTGCCGGTAAACCCAGCAATACTTAACAACATTGCATAAAATGCTGAGTCAGGTAGCAGATAACCTAAAATTACGATTGCCCACATAGGGATTACCGTAAATATAATGGCATTTTGAGGTGCTTTTCTCTTATTCAATTTCATTAAAAATTTGGGTGCAAGTCCATCGATGGCCAGAGAGTAAACAACACGGGACGTAGCGTATAATCCGGTGTTTGCACAGCTGAAGGCAGCAACGATTACAATAGCCGAAAATACCCAGGCCACAGGTTCTAATCCGTAAGATTTTAACACAACGGAAAAGATAGAATCGTCTAATCCTGCACTGGAATAAGGCAGGAGTAAGATTAATAGGGCAATGGGTACGATGAATAGAAAAGCTACACGGAAAACTACGGCTCTGCAAGCTTTTGGAATTGCCTTTTCAGGGTCATCCGTTTCAGCGGCGGTCACACCGATAATTTCGGTTCCTTGGAAGTTAACAAGAACCTGAACAAGTAAGATCATTACAATGGCAGGTCCGTAGGGGAAGAGCTGCTCTACAAAGGATTTTCCGGCATCTCCAAAGTTTTGAGAAAAGCCTACAAAACCGTCGGTATTTCCCCAAAGTCCAAAGGCAATGCCTGCTGCTAAAACGATAAACACCAAAATTGCAAATACCTTTGTCATTGCTAATGCAGATTCTACCTTAGCAAAGATATCAACCCCTGTTAAATTGATGATAGTTAAAAGTGTTAAAGCACCTACAGAGTATAAAAATATATTTCCCGGTACAAATACATTTAACATGATACCTACAGCTAAACATTCCGCAGGTACATAAGCTCCCCAATTGGCCCAAAATGACCATCCGATTCCGGTGGCCGCAGGTTCTCCTAAAAACTCTTTAGAATATGCCACAAAGGAACCAGTCCTAGGTAGATTCATCAAAAGCTCAGCATAGGCGATCATCAGTCCGAAAACGATGAATCCTACTAAGGCATAAGCTAAAATAATTCCCGGTCCCATTTCACTATAAGCATATCCCGTTCCTAAAAAGTAGCCGGATCCGATTATACCGCCCATTGCGATAAATCCAACCTGCCAGCCCTTAATGCCTCTTTTTAACCCCTTTTCCGCTGTTTCATCCGAAGCATTAATTTTTTCTTCCATTATCAGTCCTCCTTATTAAGTATTATTCAAGATTAATATTAAAAATAACGGATGAAAAATATTAGAGCAAAATTTATGCCAAAAGGTGCAGGATTTTTTGATATTTATTTAGAAATATTAAAGATCCAGGAATTGACTGAATCAAAGATTCTTATTTTAACAAGTCCGCCGCAAGGTACGACTTTAGGTGAGATACATTCTTGATAATCCATCATATCATTAAAGGGGATATTCCTGACATAAAAAAAGAATTAATTCTTATATTTAGCAATTAATTCTTAAATTTGGCAATTTTGGTTTCATAGATTTATATAACACACTTGCCTTATGCATCCATATTGGTCAATTCTCCCCGTAAGCTCTTTTCCATAAGGGCGCAAATCCGATCCATGCTATAGCCTCTGCTGAAGAGATAATAAAGCTTTGTAACCGCCGCTTCCACGGTCATATCGTAACCACAGATGGCACCTGCATTTATCAAATCCTGGCTGGTCTCATATCGCCCTATGGTGGCGGAGCCTTTTAGGCATTGGGTGCATACTAGGATGAGTGTTCCATACTCCTTTGCTTTTTTTAGAATTTCATCCATGGAGTGGTCATTGTCGGGAATATTGCCTGTGCCAAAAGCTTCAATAACAATTCCTTTTAAATTTTCTGTCATGATATTTTTAAAAATATCAATTTGAATTCCGGGGAATATCTTTAAAACGGCAATTTGATTTTCTTCAAAGGGGTAAAGTTTTAACTCACTTCCCTTAGGTAGCATTAATTTTTCGTTCGTGTGAATTTGTACTCCAACTTTTGCTAATGGTTCCAAATTGGGGGACTCAAAGGCAATGAGCATGTCTGCGCTGGTTTTCGTACTTCTGCAACCTCGCAGGAGCATCCCACCAAAATAGATGCAAACTTCCGGAATTTGATATTGGCTAGCCAAAAGCACCGAGGTAATGATATTATCTCGACCGTCACTTCTAATCATGGAAATGGGAATTTGAGCACCGGTCAAAATCACAGGCTTATCTAAACCGTCTAACATAAAGGCTAAAGCTGAGGCGGTATAAGCCATGGTGTCCGTACCGTGCAATATAACAAACCCGTGGTATTGATCATACAGCCGTTCTATGTCCTTTCCGATTTTATTCCAAACTTGTACGGATATATTTGTAGAATCCAGAATTGGATCATACTCTATAAAATCATATTCAGGCATACTTTCATCCTGAAGCTCCGACAATTCTTTAATTTTTTCTTCCATATATCCCGGTTCAGGGGCGAAGCCCTTTTCCGTGGCTTTCATGCCGATGGTTCCACCGGTGTTAATTATGCAAACTTTCTTTTTCATTGGGACCATGCTCCTTCGTGTTCTAATTTCATTGGCTTATTTATCTTATAGTATGGAACTCAAGAGGTCAATATTATACTTAATAAAATAGATAGAAATCTCAAATCTCATTGGAATATTTTAAATTAAAAAAATCAATGAAAAATAATTGACAGATTTTAGAATGTAACTTATAATTAAACCTTGATTCGTTCAAAATTAAGGAAAGGAAGGACAAAAAAGATGAGGATAATTGACGAATCCGTCTATAAGTTTTCAAAAGATAATCCTGTATTTTGTAACGCAGATCCAGATGAGCTATTATTATTTAAAACTATGGATTGCTTTTCAAATACTATTAGAACGGAAACAGATTTGGTCTTAGATTTGGACTATAATGTTGCAAACCCCGCCGCAGGTCCCGTTTATATCAACGGAGCAGAACCGGGAGATGTATTGGTGGTGGATATTCTGGACATTCAAGTTGCAGAAGAAGGTGTCATTTGTACCTGCCCCCACTGCGGACCTTTGTGCGATGACATGGAAAATCGTACAAAAGTAATCAAAATTCGAGATGGTGTGGCACAATTCAATGAAGTAAAATTCCCCATTCGTCCTATGATCGGTGTGATCGGAACGGCTCCTGACGGAGAGGATGTTCCTGACGGTTTCCCGGGAAACCACGGTGGAAACATGGATAGCAAGGTAATCACCAAGGGAGCCAGGGTTTATCTGCCTGTAAGAGTACCGGGTGGTCTGTTGCAGATGGGAGATATTCATGCTACCATGGGGGATGGAGAGGTGTGTGGAACAGGAATCGAAATTGCCGGTGAAATTTTAGTAAAAACTTCTCTTATTAAGAATTTTAAATTAAACTGGCCTGTTACTGAAACAGCTGATCATTGGTATGTCAATGCTTGTGCTCATGAATATCCTGAAGCATTGAAGTCAGCTTCACAGGAATTACAGCGCCTGATGGTGGATGCTTATGGATGGGACAAGACAGATGCTTACCTGTATATGTCTGTTCAGAGTGATGTGGAAATTAATCAAGCATGTAAGCCTTGTGCTGTAGAATTAGTCGTAAGATTTGGTACACCAAAGCTTCCTCAGTTTCAGCCTTTGATTGCACAAAAACCATAGAAATACTTTATTATTTTAACGAAAAACTAAAGAAAAAGGAGAGAAAAAATGAGTCAAACCAACAAAAAAATGAATGACGGTGGAATTGAACAGTTTGGCTATAAGCAGGAACTGAAAAGAGCACTAAGCTTAAGAGACCTAGTACTTTATGGAATGTTATTTATGGTTATTATTGCTCCTATGGCTATTTTTGGAGAAATCCAAGTTGCCAGCGGCGGTATGACCCCTTTAGTTTACATAGTGGGTTTCGTAGCTATAAGCTTTACCGCATTAAGTTATATGAGAATGAGTAACCGGTTTCCCATTGCAGGATCTGTATACGCATACGTGCAGAGAGGAATCAACCCTCACGTCGGGTTCGTAGCAGGATGGTTGATTCTATTGGATTATGTATTTGTACCTTCCTTATTATATGCTTTAGTTGCATCCTGGGGTGTACAGGTAATTCCTGCAATTCCCTGGTTCCTATGGATCTTGATCTTTGTAATTATCAATACCATAGTCAACGTTAGAGGTATGGAAATGACCAAGGGCGTAGACTGGATTATGTTTATTATGGAAATCGTAATCTTGGCAGTATTCGTCATCCTTGGATTAAAGTACGTATTAGGAGGTGGAGGCTTTGGTCATATTGCTCTGGATCCCTTCTATCAGCCGGGAAAGGTAGATGCTAAATTTATCGCATCTGCATGTTCAATCGCTTGTCTGTCCTTCCTTGGATTTGACGGCATGAGTACTTTGGCAGAAGAAACTGTTCAACCCGAGAAGACCGTAGGAAAAGGAATCTTAATCGCATTATTGGCCATTGCTTGCGTATTCGTATTGCAGACTTATGTAGCAGCACTCATTTTACCTGATTGGCAAAATACTGATATGGAATCAGGATTTTTCGATGCCGCAGCTTTAGCTGGGGGAGAAATCTTTAAAGTTGTTTTATTGGTAGTAAATATTATTGCTATTGGTATTGCCAATATCATGGCGGCACAAACTGCAACGGCACGTATGTTATACGGAATGGGTAGAGATGGTGTAATTCCCAGAGTTTTTGCAAAAATTCACTCCAAGTACCAGACTCCGTATGTGGGCGCTATAGTAATCGGTGCATTTTCATGCATCATCCCATTGATCTTGTCCATATCTCAATTGGTTAGATTAGTAAACTTTGGAGCTTTATCCTCCTTCTTACTTTTAAACTTTGCCGTATTCTTATTTTTCTTTATTAAAGAAAAGAAAAACAATGGACTTGGCAACATCGTAAAATACTTAATCTGCCCATGGTGCGGAATTGCCATTTTACTCTTCGTATTCACAGGATTTGACAAGCTTACTTATATGGTAGGTATCGTTTGGTTAATCATAGGATTGATCATCGGATTTGTGAAATCCAAGGGATATAAAGAGGTACCTGAGGCATTTAAAAAGTTGGAAGTATAGGTTCATCAAATGTTATATCAGATAAAAAGGTGGCTTTGCCACGTTAATACGGGCTTTGCCTGCAAATTTAAGCGGTAACCTTTTTTGATATTCCAGAAATATCCCTTGCCATATTTCAAATATAATAAAAAGCTGTAGTGAAGCAAATTCCTACAGCTTTTTAATTGTAGCTTTAGCAGCGGTTCCGACTGAAGAATGAAGGAGGAACAAAAAACCACCGGCTAATCCGGTGAGGTTTAAAATCTGCAAATTGTTTAAATAAACTTTAATCGGTCATATTTTATAAAAATTTAAAAAGATTACATAAAAAAATCGATAAAATAGTTAAAGTGATTGCGTAATTTAAGTGTAACTTGAATCCCATCTCTGAAAATGATATATTAGTACATAGAAAATAGTATCATAAATTTTCCATGTTCAAATTTTTTATATAAAATCAAATGTTTTAAATTATAAAATTTGAATTTAAATTTGAAATTTAATTTACACTTGAGAGGAATTATATCATGTCAAAAAACTTTAGAAAAAAGATAGGTGCGTTTGCCATTTCAGGTACTCTTTTAATGGGTACCTTTATGACTGGATTTGCCTACCCGGGCAATATTTATTCGGAGACTATATCGGAGATATTTAATGGAACCCTTTATTTTGAGCAGATCGGAGGGCACAACAGCCTAGGGGTGGAGCGAAGCTTTTTTACAACTTCTAACTTTGAAAATTCCACTTTAAAGCCATACGTTTTTGAAGGGGAAGTGACGGGAAAATATACTCTTAATAGCATGATGAAATACATAGAGGATCAAGGATATAAAGTGGTATCCGGAATCAATGGGGACTTGTATGATACCGCCTCAGGTGCATCAAAGGGAGTAAGCATTCATGAAGGCTTGATAAAAACCTCAGGGTATGCTCCTGAATATGCTATAAGCTTTGATAGAAACGGAAAGGCTTCTCTGGTAAACACAAACCTTTCTTATACGGTGAAAGGTACCATGAACGTTCCTACCACCACACAGGTACCCGTAACAACAGGAACCGTTGAAGAGATAGGAGATGAGGTTGAGGAACAGCCTGTGGAAATGAAGGAAGAAATAGTATATGTTCAGCAACCTTATTACAAGACCATCGGGTTTGTCAACATTCCTCACGGCGCAGGAAAAGCACTACATATGTACAATCGCCAGTATGGCTCTTCCACTAAATCCACTCAAAATTGTGTGGAAATCGTCATCGACACGGCAAGCGCCACAGATGCACAACCCAGAGTGGGAGGAACCATTACGGGCAAGGTAGTGGGAGGAAAAACTTATACAAAGGCTACTCCTATTGCAGATCATCAAATTATCTTATCCGCCGCCATGGATTCTCCTTATGCTAAGGAGCTAGCACAATTGGCACCGGGAACCACCATTGAGATTACAGTTGACAATAACGGTTCACCGGCTCTCAATGACAGCTTGGAAGCTTTGGGAGTGTACTATGTCCTTTATCAAAACGGTCAATATGTCACACCGGGAACAAACGTAAATCCCAGAACTTGTATCGGCATAAAACCGGACGGAACCACTATGATTTTAGCTTTAGACGGTAGACGTCCCGGATGGTCTGGAGGATTGGGATTGACAGAGACCGCAGAATACTTAGTTTCTTTAGGTTGTTCCACTGTAGTCAATATGGATGGTGGGGGCTCTACTATGATTGCCTCCAGGCTTCCGGGTAAAGAGGCAAAGGCTACTGTGAAAAATACTCCTTCTGAGGGTTCCCAAAGAGCTGTAACAAACGGATTATTTTTCGTTTACAAAGGCAACGGAAATGGTCAGATGGAGAATATTCACACTTATGTAAGCAACCCTGTAGCTATGCCCGGTGCTGACGTTCAGCTTTCCACTTTTGCCACAGACGACAAATATGAGCCTGCTCAGCTTCGAGGAGGGGCAAACTATACTGTGGAAGGGGACAAGGGAACAGTTAATAGTTCCGGATTGTTTACTGCCGGTAGTTCCACAGGAGTTGCCACTATCTCTGCAGAAGTTGACGGAAAGACCACACTAACTAAGATTGATATTTATGACAATATTACATTTAATTTAAATGAATCTAAGCTATTTTTAGATCCCGGAAAAACGGCTGATATCAATGTAACTCCTTACAGAGGTTACGTCCCTGTAGCAGGGAAGGATAGCCTATTTACATTTACTTGTGACAGCAATATCGGATCTATAGATAAAGATGGTGTTTTCAAAGCTGTCAACCAAGGGGGACAATCCGGTAAGATTACCGTTTCCTACAAAAACCAGATGAAGGAAATTCCCGTTCAGGTAGGCGCATCAGTGGTACAATTTAACGATACCAAGAATCATTGGGCAAATGAATTTATCGGTAAGCTTGCTGCCAGAGGAATTCTCAACGGTATGGGCAATAATTTATTCCAGCCGGAAGGTTCTGTAACGAGAGCCCAGTTTTTAACCATGTTGGCAAAATCTGTATACAATGCAGATGTAACTCAATCTCCAAGTGCGGGATTCAAGGATGTGCCTTCGGGAGAATGGTATTATAACTACGTAAATTGGGGATTCGCAAACGGAATTGTCAGTGGTATGGATGAAACCACCTTTGCTCCCAATGCAAATATATCCAGGGAACAAATGGCTATCATGCTTTCTAACTTCGCAAAGAGCCAGCAGTTCGATTTACCGGATACTGGAGCAACCATAAACTTTACGGATGGAACAAACATAGGTGAGTGGGCTCAGGAATCTGTAGACAAAGTAGTAAAAGCAGGAATTTTGTCAGGCTTCCCTGATGGAACCTTTGTTCCAAAGGGTAGTGCTACCAGAGCTCAAGCAGCAAAAGTTATCTATATGATTTGTGAAATCAAGGATAAAGTAGTGGAATAGATTCTTGAGAAGTTAACATAAAACAAGATCGTTTGTTAACATTGATTAAAGAAATGAAAACTAAGTTTCTCAGGAAGTTAGAATATTAGACAAACCCCTAAACATACATTGTTTGGGGGTGATTTCATGAAAGTTAAAAAAATTCTATATTGTCTCGGTGCAATTTTAGTGGTGGTGTTAACCACATACCAAATTTCCGTCATTATGAACATGTACTTTGGACAAAATGAAAATGTAATTTCTGAAGACATAAAAGATGAAGAAAAGGGAAGAGTAATCAGAAGTGGAATAGAAGGAAGCAATCAATTGACCTTCAGTTGCAATGTTGACTGGGGGGAAGAGGTGATTCCCGATATGTTACGAATCTTCAGAGAAAAGGAAATTAAGGTTACCTTCTTTGTCAGCGGTAAATGGGCAGAAAAAAATCCGGAGCTGCTGCGAGACATGTTTTTGGCTGGACATGAGATCCAAAGCCATGGCTATGGACACAAGCTTTGTACACAGGTAAGCAGAGATACTGTAAAAGAAGAAATTTTAAAGACAGAAGCGGCAATAATTAACGCTATCAACGTTAAGACTACCATTTTTGCTCCTCCTTCAGGGGATTATAACGAGACTACTGTGGAGGTATGCAAGGAGCTGGGGTATGATATGGCTTTGTGGAGTGCAGATACCATTGATTGGAGGCCCGGTTCTACTGCAAGTATCATTATAGAACGAGTTTTAAATAAACCCTTAAATGGAGCTATCGTCCTCATGCATCCAAAAGAAGAAACTGTTAAGGCGTTACCAACCTTAATTGAAGAAATACAAGGTCAAGGTATACAGATTGTTCCTTTTTATAAACTTGCAAAATAATTCCAATTACTATATAATGTATTATTTAGGGGATAAATATGTGAATCGTTAAAAAATTAATATTGTCCGGTAGCAACTAAGTGCCAATGCAGCTTTTTTCTATTAGTTACCGGAGTTATAATATACTTGAGATAAAATAAATATAGGAAGTGATTGAAGAATGATTAAAAGAGAAAAATTGGATTGTGGCATAGAGTTAGTCACCGAGTTTATACCCTATGTCCAATCTGTATCTATCGGCATCTGGGTAAAAGCCGGAGCCGTTAATGAAAGCAGTAAAATAGCGGGAATTTCCCATTTAATAGAGCACATGCTCTTTAAAGGGACAGAAAAGAGAACCGCCAAGGAAATAGCGGAGGATGTGGATAAAATCGGAGGTCAGATCAATGCCTTTACGGGAAAAGAAGCTACCTGTTATTACGTTAAGACCCTCTCCTCAAACGTGGAAAAGGCTTGCGATATCCTTTGCGATATGTTCCTCAATTCTAAGTTCGACAAAAAAGAGCTAGAAAAAGAAAAAAAAGTCATTTACGAAGAAATGAAGATGATAGAGGACTCACCTGAAGATTTAGCCCATGACATTATTACAGAATTAATTTTTAAAGGAATTCCTTTAGCAAATTCTATTATTGGAACAAAATCCTCCTTAAAGTCCATTACTCAAAACACCATTCATAAATATATAGAGGATCAGTACACGGCAGATCGAATTGTTATTTCCATAGCAGGAAATTTTGATGAAAATACAGTAAAATCTTTTTTTCAAGAAAAGCTAAGTGGGATTAAGAAGAGCAACGAACCACAGGTTGCTTCAGAGATTCAATATGCACCGGGTTATAAGGTGAGAACAAAGGATGTGGAACAGTCCCATATTTGCATTGGAGTCCCTTCCATAAAAATCTCAGATGACAGATATTACGTTATGTCCCTTTTAACCAACATATTGGGAGGAAGCATGAGCTCCAGGCTTTTTCAGAACATACGTGAACAAAAGGGTCTGGCGTATTCTGTCTATGCCTTTTCCAGCTCCTATATAAATTCAGGCTACTTTAATATCTATGCAGGTGTAAGCCATCAAAATGTGGAGGAAGCCCTAGGTGCCATAGGTGAAGAATTGGAACTCTTGAAGGATAAGGGTATCACAAAGAGCGAACTTGAGATTGCCAAGGAACAGATGAAGGGTACTTATACCTTTAGCATGGAAAATGTAAATAGCAGGATGTTTACCAACGGAAAGAATATTTTGGTATTAGATCGAACCTATACTTTGGAAGAAATCATTCAAAGTGTGGACAAGGTTACTTTGGACGAGATGGCAGAAATATCAGAAATGATTACAGACCTCAGTCGATATTCAGGAGTTTTAGTCAGTCCGGAAAAGGTCAATTTAAAAAAGGTATTAAAATGCAACTAAAAATTACAACTGAGAGTGGGTATCTTCCACGCTACGAGACGGAAGATTCTGCAGGAATGGATATTCGAGCCTTTCTAAAGGAAGGCTCTATCCTGTTGGAGCCGGGCAAAAGAGCTTTAATCCCAACGGGCTTATACATAGAATTGGAAAAAGGATACGAGGCACAGATTCGGGCTCGAAGCGGTCTGGCTGTCAAATATGGCATCGGCTTGGTGAATGGCGTAGGAACCATTGACAGTGATTACCGTGGAGAAATCCGCATTCCTCTTATCAATTGGGGAGAAGTGCCTTTTACCGTT
>CAYWVS010000082.1:0-13351 GCA_964461765.1 uncultured Anaerovorax sp. | reverse complement strand
CAATAGGTATTTCTCTTCTGCCATCTGTTACCTCCTTTTTAGAGTTCAATGGTTTAAGATGAAAGGGAAAAGGCCACCCTTTCCCCTTTCATCTGTCTTCATTTACTGAAAATCTGCAATATTATCAGGTGTAATTAAGACAAATGGAACCCATGTAATAGATTCAACTGTTCCGCCGTCAAAGACACCTTTCACCACTGTAACAGCTCCACCACCTTGTCCTGCTGCATCCTGAAGTACGGTTGCTGCCAAAGTTCCGTCTGCTACTGCTGCTTTAGCATCGTCGATAGCGTCTACGCCCATTACGATAACATCTTTTCTGCCTGCTGCTTGAAGAGCTTGAACTGCACCAAGAGCCATTTCATCGTTATTAGCTAAGATAGCTTTTAATTCATCCCCATAAGCAGTTAACCAGTTTTCTGTCAAAGTAAGACCTTGGTCCCTCTGCCAGTTTGCAGTTTCTTTAGCTAAGATTTTAAAAGAAGTGTTAGCTCCAAGAACCTTTTCGTTTCCTTCTGTTCTCTTTAATGCTCCTTCATTGGAAAGGATACCTTGTAGGATTGCTACTCCACCGCCATCAGGAAGTAATTCTTCCAAATAATTTGCTTGGAATTCTCCTGCAACTACTTCCTGAGATCCTACGTAGTAAACGCCCTCAGGAATTGCACCTTCACCAAATGGGTTTCTGTTAACATAAACCAAAGGAATTTCTGCTTCCTGAGCAGCCTTTGTGATAGGATCCATGGCACTGGTATCAACAGGAACTACAATCAAAGCTTTAACGCCTTGCTCAATCAAGGTATTTACCTGATCCTGCTGTTTGATTACGTCTTCCTGTGCATCCTGTACGTCCAGAGTGATGCCTGCATCTTTAGCAGCTGTCTTTGCAGCTTCTACAATGTAAGTTTGGAAAGTGTCATTCAGGTTGTTGCAGGAATATCCTACCTTCATAGCCTCACCTTCTCCACCACCCTCTGTGCCACCGGTGTTACCATTGCTGCAACCGGCAAATACCGTAAGTACCATTGCCAATGCTAACATTAAAACTAGAATTTTTCTCATCTTTTCTCCTCCTTTTTGAGTACAATTATATATTAACATTCATGTTAATATCTCGGTTTAGCCGATTTCGCTCATTTTAACAGCACGACCTTCAGCTACGGATTTTTTGGCTGCTAGTCCCATTCTGATGGGCTGCAAGCCGTCATTTCCCACTACGGGAGGTTCTTTGTCATTGATGATACAATCAATGAATTGTTTCATTTCCAATGCAAAAGAGTCCATATATCGTTCCAGAAAAAAGTACTTGGGTTTTTCGCTATATACGCCTTCCTCCGTGCTCCATACAGCCGTAGAGGGTAGATCGTTGGAAATTTCGGCCTTCCCTTTTGACCCAAAGGCTTCGATTCTTTGATCGTATCCGTAAGCTGCCTTTCGGCTGTTATCGATGGAGCAGATGGCTCCATTTTCAAATCGGATGGTAATGATGGCGGTGTCCACGTCTCCTGCCTTGCCGATGGCAGGATCCACCAAGCAATCTGCTGCCACATAGATTTCCGTTGGTTCACTTCCCGTCATGAATCGCGCCATGTCAAAATCGTGAATGGTCATGTCCATAAACATACCACCGGAAACTGCCACATATTCTGCGGGAGGTGGTGCCGGATCTCTGGAAGTAATCTTGAGTAAATGCAATTCTCCAATGGTACCTTTATCAATTAAATTTTTTACTTTTGCAAAATTATGATCAAACCTTCTATTGAAACCTACCTGAAGCTTAACATTGGCTTCCTTAGCAGCTGCAATGGCCGCCTCAACCTTTTCTACGGTCAGATCTACAGGTTTTTCACAGAAGATATGCTTTCCCGCTTTTGCAGCTGCAATGGAAATTTCTGCGTGAGTATCTGTGGAAGAGCAAACTAAAACTGCATCAATTTCAGGGTCGTTTACAATTTCCTGGTAGTCCTTATACACATGCTGAATGCCCATCTCCTTTGCCCATTCCTGTGCGGATTGTAAATTAATATCCGTAATGGCCTTGATTTCTGCTTGGGGCACTTGATGAGTGATACTGAGGGTATGAACCCTTCCAATTCTTCCTGTGCCAATGATTCCAAGTTTTAACTTTTTATCCATCGTACTCTCCTTCTTATTTCTTTAAATATGGATTTTATAAACCAGTCTTTTGTTTAATATACTCTCGTGCCTTTAATGCATATGCAAAGGCATTTGCTTTAGCAGGATCTTGCTCTGCTTCTACCACAAACCAGCCTTCATAACCTTTTTCATCCAAAATTTTGAATATAGGTTCAAAGTCAATGCATCCGTCTCCGGGAACCGTGAAGGCTCCGGCTCTCACACCCTGTAAAAAACTCATCTTCTTTTCATGAACTTCTGCCAAAATTTCTTTTCTTACATCCTTTAAGTGTACATGGGCAATTCTATTGATATATTTATTTAATATATCGATACATGCTTGTTGATTTCCTTCTGAGTAATATAAATGACCCGTGTCAAACAACAGATATACATCGTCGCTCACCATTTCCATAAAACGGTGGATTTCCTCAGGAGTTTGCACACCGGTTCCCATATGGTGATGGCAACAAAGCTTCATATCTTTTTCCTTTGCAAGCTCTGCCAATCTACTGAAGCCTTTGGTCACTACCTCCCACTGTGTTTCACTGTAAACAGGTTTGTCGTCAAATACAGGCTTATCCAACCCTTGAATGCTGTTTCCTACCTCGCAAGCACCGATAACCTTAGCTCCCATTTCATAGAGAAAATCTCTGTGAGCAATAAATTCTTGCTCCACCTCCTCCATGGACTTGGTGGTAAAGCATGCACTAAACCATGCATTGCAAATGCATAAGTTTCTCAACTCTAAAGCTTCCTTCAGTTCCTTGGTATCCTTGGGGTACTTGTTTCCCACTTCAGAACCGGTAAAGCCGGCCAAAGCCATTTCACTGATGCATTGTTGAAAGGTATTTTCCTTTCCCAGATCCGGTAAATCGTCATTGGTCCAAGCTATGGGGGCGATTCCTAATTTCACTTTATTTTTGTCCATATATTCCTCTCGTCTTAAATAATAATTATAACGTATTTTTAAGAATTTTCTTCTTAAAATTTACGTGCTTTTCCTACAAATTCCGCATTCTCTTTGGCGGCTGCCTCTACTTGGGGATGCTTTGAAATTTGAGCAACTCCCGTTCTCCACCAAGCCTCATAACCTTCGGTCATAGTGCCCGGAACTGTTTTTATGTCGATTAATGTAGAGTTGCCGGCTTGTCTCATACCGTCAAAACTCTTTTCTATTTCTTCCACAGTGCGAGCCGTAAATCCGCTACCGCCGTATCCATTTGCCACCATGGCAAAGTCTATAGGCATATAGGATCCCGTTAATCGATCTGTGTCTGCCGACCTATATCGGTATTCATTGGCAAAGCTTGGTATTCCTTTACTTCTCTGTAAATTATGAATGCACTGACAACCGTTATTATCAAGCAAAACAATATTTATCTTTACGTTTTCTTGTAAGCTGCTTACAAATTCCGAATGAAGCATCAGGAAGCTTCCATCCCCTAAAATGCTGTATACTTCTCTATCCGGTTCCGCAAGCTTCACTCCCAAAGCGGCATTTACTTCGTATCCCATGCAAGAGAAGCCATACTCCACATGATATACGTCATTTCCTCTGCAACGCCACACCCTCTGAAGATCACTAGGCAAGCTGCCGGAGGCAGTAACTACGATGCCATCCTTTGGAATCAGTTTTTCGTTGAGTTCCCCCAGAATCCTCGTTTGGGATAGACCCTCTTCATGCTCCATGGAGTACAGTCTATCAACCTCTTTATCCCAATCTGCACGAGCATTTTTAATTTCATCTTTATATTCATTTTTATAATTTCGTTTTCTCAATTCCTGAGTGATAGCCACTAAGGCTAATTTGGCATCAGCTAAAACAGGCATTGCATTCATCTTGTAGGCATCCATAGGGTTTAAATTAATGCCAATCATTTGCATTTCTTCATTTTGATATGCGTATTTAGAACAGGTATGGAAGTCGTTTAATCGAGTTCCGATTCCGATCACTAAGTCTGCTTCTCTCGCTAATATGTTACTTGCAGAAGTTCCCGTCAGTCCCGCACCGCCCATATTCATAGGGCAGTCGAACAATACAGTGCCTTTACCCGCTTGAGTTTCTCCAAAAGGAATGTTGAATTCTTCACAAAAGCTTTGAAATTCTTTCCCTGCATCAGAATATCTGACGCCTCCTCCGCAAAGCATAAAGGGTTTTTTCTTTTGGCAAATCAAATCAACCACTCTCATAAGGGTATCGGGATCCAATGCTCTTCTCTGGACGTAGTGAACTCTCTTTTCCAAAAATTCCACCGGATAGTCGTAAACTTCACCCTCTACATCTTGAGGTAAGCAGATTACCGCTGCACCCGTTTCTGCAGGATCCGTAAGAACTCTCATGGCATTGATGCATGCCATCATCAATTGCTCCGGTCGGCTCACTCTATCCCAGTATTTACTCACGGGCTTAAAAGCGTCGTTAGCCGTTAAATTATAGTCATAGGGTTGCTCAATTTGTTGTAAAACAGGGTCGGGCTGCCTGGTTGCATAAGCATCCCCAGGAAGAAACAACACGGGCAGTCTGTTAGCAGTGGCCGTACCTGCTGCTGTGACCATATTTAGGGCTCCGGGACCGATGGAGCTGGTTACAGCCATAATTTGTTTCCTTCTCTTTTGTTTCGTAAATCCAAGGGCTACATGAGCCATGCCTTGTTCACTCTTCCCTTGGTAGTATTTCAAGCTGTGTCCTTCTGCCTCCAAGGCTTCTCCTAATCCAACCACGATACCGTGACCGAAGATTCCCAACACTCCTTGGACAAACTTTATCTCTTCTCCGTCAATGTTGATGTATTGATTGTCTAGAAATCTTACTAAAGCCTGAGCCATCGTCAATCTTTCTGTTTTCATATTGATCCTCCCAAATTTTATAAACATTTATTAGTATTCCAATTAAATACCATTATAAACGCACAATTGTTTTTTCTTTTAAAGCTTTTGTGGCGGCAAATGCCACCTCAGTATCCTTTACACCATCCTGCACGGTAATGATGGGTTGCCTTTTTTCCACGATGCAATTGACAAATTCCTTCATTTCTAATAGATAGGCTTCACTGAATCTCTCTTGAAAATCCTGAGAACACTCATTGACAACTCCTGAATCGTCGTAAATAGTGCATAGGTTTTTTCTGGGTTCCGCTGCTATTCTCAAAGAGCCCTTTTCTCCGATAATCTCAGTTTCCACGTGGTATCCATGGGCGGCATTTCTTCCTGCATGTAGCATGGCGATGGATTGATTTTTAAATTTCAACATGGCACAAGCATTGTCACAATCCCCAAAATTCCCGAATTCTTCGTGAACAAAGCTTCCGCCTAAGGCGTAGATTTCTTCCACTTCATCCCCTAAAAACCATCTGGCCAAATCTATGTCATGGACAGCCATATCTAAGAAGATACCACCGCTGGTGGGTGCAAATTTTATGGCTCCCTCAATGTTGGCCTCCGGGTCTAGGCTGGAGAATTTACCCATGAAGACTTTGCCGATTTTACCCTCATCAATTAGTTTTTTAGCATACACATAGGATGGGTCATATCGCCTCATAAATCCTAGCATAAATGTCAAATCTTTATGTTTGTTAACGGCTTCTTCTGCAATTTTACATTCTTCCACTGTAATCCCCAAGGGCTTATCTACAAACACATGGAGCCCCGCCTCAAGGGCGGAGACTATGTGTCTGACATGAAATGGGGAGGGAGAAAGAATTGCAATTGCCTGTAATTCTCTGTTTTGTATCATTTCATCGAAGTCAGTATATCCAAAGGGGATTCCCCACTGGGATACAGCCTCATCAATTTCAGATTTTACCGGACTACATACGGCAATTAACTCCGCATTGGGAATATGAAATGCAATGTTCATTGCGTGAACTCTGCCCAATCTCCCCAGTCCTACGATACCCATTTTAATTTTTTCCATTTTATTTTCCTCCGGTAAGGTTAATATTGCAAGTAGTTTTCCTAATGGCAAGTCGAGGTTGCAAAACAATTCTCTTAGACAAATTTGAGTCTTTATTTTTTATATGCTCGTATAATGTTGTGAATGCAATTTTGCCCATTTCTTCCTTAGGTTGGTTGATGGTACTTAACATAATTTGAGGTAATGCCGCATAAGTAATGTCGTCAAACCCTATAATGCCCATTTGGTCGGGAACTAATATTCCTTTTTCATTTAATAGCTGCATGGCTCCTAATGCCATCATATCGTTGGCCGCAAATATAGCGTCAAGATTTTTATTATTTTTCAAAAGCTTTTCTGTGGCCTTAAATCCTCCGGACACTGTGAATGGATTGCCCTTGCTGATTAAGGAGTCCTTCACCTTCAATCCATATTCTTGCAAGGCTGAGCTATACCCCTCCAACCTTTGGCTAGAGGAAAAGGAACCTACTCGCCCGCAGATAATTCCAATATGTTTATAACCACATTGAATTAAATGCTCCGCCGCCAAATAACCACCCTTTTTATTGTCCACCTCGACAATACTTCCGCCACTTCCGGAAAACCAACTTTCCAAAAACAGCAAGGGTAGCTCTATATCGTTGTATAAGTCCTTCTCTTTGTCGCTGGATGGTTTTAAGATCAACCCATCTACCTGCTTATTTTTCAACGTGGTAATATATTCCATTTCTTTGGCAATATCCCAGTTAGATACGCATAACAAAACATCGTATTTTTTCTCTGCGGCCGCCTCTGTAATCCCTGTAACTATGGCACAGAAAAAGGGATTAGAAATGTCGGGAACTATCACTCCAATAGTCTTTGTGGTTCTGTTTACAAGACTTCTGGCTAAAAAGTTGGGCTGGTAGCCCATTTCTTCCGCCGCCTTTTGGATTTGACTTCTGGTTGCTCCGCTGACTCCCGGTTTGCCGTTTAAGGCTCTGGAGACTGATGAATAGGATATTCCCAGCTTCTTTGCAACATCTTTTATTGTAACTGTCATTTGGCACCTATATAATCCAAAAATAAAAAACTTGTTAAATTTAAAAAATGTGTTAGAATAATGAAATGGCATTATAAATTTTCTGACATTTCAACGAAATAATTCTCGCAAACGTTTGAGTATTTTTGGTAAAATTATCATAGCAAACGTTTGAGTAAAATGCAATAGTTTTCTGAAAATTAAAATAAATTTTTTTGGAGGTAAATAAAATGACTGAATTAAAAGGAAATTGTATAGTTGCACAATCCGGCGGTCCCACTTCTGTTATCAACGCCAGTGCACTGGGCTGTATTGAGGCCGCGCTGAAAGCCGATTGCGTGGGAAAGGTTTACGGAGCAGCTCACGGAATTAAGGGAGTGCTAAATGACAGGCTCTATGATTTAACCTTAGAGGATCCTCAGGAGCTTTCCTATATGCGATATACTCCTGCATCTGTGTTGGGAACCTGCAGATACAAACTGAAGGATTTCTTGGTAGATGATACAGACTACAAACGTATTTTGGATGTATTTCAAAAGTATAATATCCGATATTTCTTTTACAATGGCGGCAACGACTCCATGGATACCTGCAGCAAAATTAGCAGCTTCCTCTCCCAAAACAATTACGAGTGCAGAGTTATAGGGATTCCCAAGACCATTGATAACGACTTAGCCGGTACAGATCACTGCCCGGGCTACGGAAGTGCTGCAAAGTATGTAGCCACCACTTGTATGGAAGTTGCCCGAGATGCTCGTGTATACGACACAGGCTCCATTACCGTTATAGAGATCATGGGAAGAAACGCAGGATGGCTCACCGCTGCCTCTGCTCTGGCAAAGTATAAGGGTATGGGGCCGGATCTGATCTATCTACCCGAAGTACCTTTTGATCTTGCAGACTTTATTTCAGACGTATCCAGAATCTATGAGAAAAACGGAGATGTTTTGGTTACTGTATCTGAAGGTCTCGTTGACAAAAATGGCACTTATATATCTTCTTACTTCTCCGATACGGCAAAGGATAAGGATGCCTTTGGACATGCCAGAATGGGTGGTTTAGCAGGAAGCTTGGCTAACTTTGCCAAGGCTAAAATTGACGCAAAAGTTAGAGGTATAGAATTTGGTCTTATTCAAAGATGTGCCTCCCATATCGCCTCTGCCAATGACGTAAACGAAGCCTACATGGCAGGAAAAGCAGCCTTTGAAGCAGCACAAGCCGGTGAAACAGACAAGATGGTAGGCTTTGAGAGAGGCGAAGGGTGCGAGTACAAATGTACCCCTGTCCTAGTAGACTTAATCGATGTTGCCAATGTTGAAAAGAAAATTCCAAGAGAATGGATTAACGAAGCAGGAAACGGTTTATTGCAGCCCTTTATCGATTATGTATTGCCATTAATTCAAGGTGATCATAACATTCCAATGGAAGACGGTCTACCCAGATTCGCCAACTTAAAGAGAATCATGACCAGAGAACTATAAGTGATTAATTTTAATATATTATAATTTTACTGCCACCGGACAAGCTTTAAGCAGTTTTGCAGAAGGTTCTTTATGTTTTAGGAATCAGCTTGCCCGGTGGCAGTTCAAATTCTCTTAGAATCGATAATTTTCTGGATTAATACTGTACTTCTCGATCTTTCTATATAGAGTTCTCCTGCTAACCCCCAATTCACTTGCCGCTTGCTGAATATTTCCTCTGCATCTCTTTAAAAGGGCACACAGCATCTCACTCTTATCCTGAAAATCCTCCAATTGCACTGAAGAATCTACGAAGTTACTTCGCGTAGAATTCTTATTGCCCTTCTGAGAAGCCTCCACCAAGTATTCCGGAAGATCTGCGGCGGTAATCCTACCACTGTCCGTTACGTTAATGGCTCGCTCCACCACATTTTCTAGCTCTCGTACATTTCCCGGCCATCCGTAGGAACGAAAGATCTTCAACACCTCTTCATCGTAGGTGATTCTTTTCTTAAGACCCATAAATCCCTTTGCAAAGTATTGAGCCAGCTCTACTATGTCATTTCCCCGCTCCCTCAATGGAGGTACGTTAATGGTGAGCACATTTAACCGATAATAAAGATCCTCTCGAAAGACCTTTTCCTGAATGGCAGTTCTCAAATCTGTATTGGTAGCAGCAATGATCCTAACGTTCACCTTTTTTGCATGTTTCCCCCCGATTCTGACAATTTCCTTGTTTTGAAGAACCCTCAGCAGTACCGCTTGCACATCTAAGGGCAAATCACCGATTTCATCTAAAAAAAGGGTGCCTCCATCAGCCAGCTCAAACTTACCGGGATGCCCTTCCTTGTTGGCACCGGTAAAGGATCCTTTCTCAAATCCAAAAAGTTCACTCTGAACCAGACCCTTGGGTAAGGCTCCACAATTGATGGCAATAAAAGGTCCTCCCGCATAGCTGCTGGAGTTATGAATGGATTGAGCAATCAATTCCTTCCCCGTACCACTTTCACCTAAAATCAATACATTGGAAGACCCTTGAGCCGCTCGCTTACTAATGGAAATCAAGCTGTTAATAATACTGGAGCTTCCTACTATGGAAGAAAAGGTAAAAGATGGCTTATAGCCACTGATTTTATTAACCAATTTATGTACATATTCTGCTTCTTTTAGGATAATTACACATCCCAAATATTCATCCTCTGCAGAATATAAGGTTTTAATGCTTACGATATAGTTCTTAGGAATGGAGCGTTGTTCCCTGAGCTGTATCAAAGTTTCTTTATCTGAAATGATTTTTCTATTTTTTAAAAATTCGTCAAAATCTTCAGCTTCATCAAGTGTTAACAATTGAGAAATATGCTTTCCCAATACCTGCTCCATGGTAAAGCCAAACATCTCCAGTCCCATACCATTGATTTGAATGATTTCATTTTTTTCGTTCAGTAAAATCAAACCTGAAGAAATAGCCTCAATAATGGTATCCTTTTGTTTGCTAATTCTTTCAATCTGCTCGTAGGCTTCTTTCATCTTTAACTCTTTTGTGATGCCATCCACGGCACTGATAATCATACCCAAGGTATGAGTGTGCACCTCACTGCAGAGACCTGTAATATTTAAACACCCGATCAGTTCATTGGAGCTGTTCGCAATAGGTGCCGCACAACAAGTATAAGATTGATGGCTATTGATGTAGTGCTCATTCCCCCAAACCAACACCGGTTTATTAAGTGCAATGGCCGTACCTATGCCGCCGGTTCCGCAAATGGTCTCATGCCTTGTGGCTCCCAACACTAGCTGAGAAACCTTTTCGCTGGTCTCAGTAATTGGCTGATCTCCGATTTGACTGATAATATAACCTTCCTTATCCGTAAGCAATATGTAATATCCGGATCCCTCCACTATGGAATAAAGCTTTTCCATATACGGTCGAACGATCTTTATCAGAATTTTGTTATATTTAATTCTTTTTTTCAGTTCCTTTTCCGATAGCACCTCCGGATCAAAGCCCTTGGGAATTACTTTATATTCTCTGGACCTTTTCCAAGATTCATAGATTTCTTTACGTATAAAGGTGTAGTCATAATCCTCATAGTTTATAAACTTTTCCCATGCTATGGCTAACCTCTCCTTATAAGCATCATCAAAAATTAACATTTCATTCACCTTCTTTCTGTATGACACCACCCATCTTCCTTTAGCCAAGGCTTCACTATTTTATGCTCCCGTGTACATTATTTCTGTCCCAGTGTACCACTATTTTTACAAATACCATACCCTATTTGAAATCATATTGCAACAGTTTTTCAAGAATCAATCACCATAAAGTTACATAAGTAAACATTTTGGCATTACTTTTTGTCACACATTGACAAATTTAATCTCTCCTTTAGGTTTAATCTTATAATTTATCAAGCTAAAATCTATGATTAAATTAAATTTTTAACGATATTAAAATTTTTTTGTCGTTTTATATATATTTTTTTCTGTTGAAATTCTCATAATTGCTTAACTAAAAAAGTCACGAAAATAGTTTTTTGTCTTTAAATTGCTATACTTACTTATCCAAAAATTCTAAATTGGCACAATATTTGCTCTATTTATGAGCTGTCAGAAAATTGCTAATGCGTAACCTCAGCTTTGCCCTCTTTTACCTATCTTCTCCTCCTCCAAAAGGGGCAAAGTTGCACTACGCAACACTTATTTAAAAAGAAAGGATTCTATAGAAATGTCTGATTTGACAGGAAAAAATATCCTGATTACGGGAGGCACCAGGGGGTTGGGAAAAGCTTATGCCCTCCACCTTGCCAAGTTAGGTGCAAATATCGGTTTAATCTATCGGGATCTTTATTCCTATAAAGAATATGATGCCGAAGCTGCTTCCATGACTTGTGACACCATTTTAGAAGAACTGTCACAGCTTAACGTTCAGGTAGCAGGTGCAAAGGCCGATGTAACCATTTTTGAAGAAATTTCCTCTGCCATCCATCAAATACAGAAACAGCTGGGTTCAATAGATGCCATTATTTGTAATGCAGGAGGAGGTCAAGGATCGCTTACAGAAGGAAAACCCTCATCTGTAAGTCTGGAGGATTACAGGGCAATTATTGAAAAGAATTTGGACAGCACCGTATATACCCTAAAGGCAATTGCCCCCATCATGAAGGCACAAGGGTATGGCAAAATCATTACCGTTTCTTCCCATGTAGGTCAGCAGGTGAACAGCGATGCCAGTTACAGCCACTATTGTGCTGCAAAGGCTGCCATCATTCAGTATACCAAAGCTCTCGCTCAGGAAATAGGTCCTTATGGAGTTACAGCTAATTGCATAGCACCGGGATATATTCTCACAGCCAGACTGCAAGAAAAGTTTCTCAGTGCCGGTTCGGAAAAGCTGCTGCGAAACGTAGCTTTAGGTAGATTCGGCACACCGGAAGATTGTGCAAACGTCGTAGAATTTTTAGTAAGCCACAAATCCGACTATATCAATGGTGCCTTAATTGAAATCAACGGAGGAACCACAGGTAAAATGTTTATGGGTTAGGCTTTCTTTAAAGAATATTTTTTATCTAAATTAAGGAGGAAGAAAGAATGAAAAAAGTATTGGTTGTATTGTTAATTGTCACCATGTGTTTCACATCCATGGTTGCCTGCGGGGGATCACAGACTACAAGCGGAACCCCCGGCACTGATGAAACGGTCTTAATCGGTTTATCAATCAGAGGTTTAGACAACCCATATTATGTACAGCTTAAGGAAGCCGCCGAAATGTTCATAGCTGCTTTTCCTGATCAAAAATTTGAATTGCAAATCTTAGAGAGCGGTGGCTCTGACGAAAAACAAATCAATGACGTTAAAGCATTTTTGGCTCGTTGTGGAGAAAACGGAATTTTATATGTAGATCCTAACAATGCTCCCAATGCCGCAGTAATTGCTGAGCTTTGTGAAGATGCCGGCGTATATTGGAACACCACCTGGTCTTACGCTGAAGGCGTATATCCAATGGATTATGAATACTACGTCGTGCATGAAACCGCAGATAACGTAGGCGGTTCTTACGAAGTGGCAAAGGCCATGTTTGAAGCTTTTGAAACTCCCGGAAAAGGTAAAATCGTAGGAATAGCAGGTATGCTTTCAAATGATGCTTCCATCGACAGAGTAAAAGGTCTGGAAAAAGCTCTCGCAGAATATCCCGATGTAGAACTGTTAGACTTACAGCCCGGTAACTGGAGTCCTCAAGAGTCTTTGGCTCTTGCTCAAACATGGATCTCAAAATACGGTGATGAAATAGACGGAATCTGGGTTGCAAACGACACTTGTGCATTAGCAGTTGCAGAAGCCTTAAGAGCAGAAGGGTTAAACGGAAAAGTTTTAGTAACCGGCTTTGACTGCATCGATGACTTCTTAACCGGCATTGAAAATGGCGATGTTTTCGCTACATATGCTGCAAATCCATATATGCAAGGCGGCTACGGCTTAGCTTATGATTATGCCGCTTATACCGGACAGATTGTTCCATCTGAATTGCCCGGTGAAAAGAGGATGATTTTAACAAAGGGAATCGCAGTAACAAAAGACACTTTGGCCGATTATATTGCAGAGTTCGTAGACAGCAAGCCAAAATATGACTATACCAATTTAGATTTCTGTATTGCTGCACCTATGGATTTAAACAGTCTTAAATAGGATTATTACTCCGGCACCTAATAGTAGCAAGTCCTCTGGACCCTTTGTCCAACATTAGATACCGGAGAAATAGAACGTGATAGGCTTAGGGTTAACCCCCTGCCTATCACACTCTTTTAATCGTAGTATGGAGGAGAATTACATGCAAGTGAATTC
>CAYWVS010000081.1:0-13540 GCA_964461765.1 uncultured Anaerovorax sp. | reverse complement strand
CTCCTTCTGATTTTACTGACATCCCCCATTATGCTTATTGCTGTTTTGGGCATACTAATAACATCACCTGGGCCTATAATCTTTACCCAAGAGCGCATTGGGCTCCGGAAAAAGCCTTTCCGAATGTATAAATTCCGCTCCATGAAGGTGAATGACGGGGCGGCCACCACTTGGACCACCCTGGACGATCCCAGAAAAACTAAGTTTGGCTCTTTCATCCGAAAGTTTTCCATCGATGAATTGCCCCAACTGTTTAATGTGGTAATAGGAAATATGAGCCTGGTGGGACCTCGACCGGAAAGACCCCATTTTGTGGAGCAGTTTCGGGAAGAAATTCCCTTATATATGGTGAAACACCAAGTCCGACCGGGTATCACAGGTTGGGCCCAGGTCAACGGTTACCGTGGAGATACCTCCATACCGAAAAGGATCAAACACGACATTTATTACATAGAAAATTGGAGCATCTTTTTTGATGTTAAAATATTATTTATGACCTTATTTAAAGGTATAGTGAATAAGGAGAAATTGGTTTAGTTGTAAGATAAGTATAGTAAATATGGAGTAAATTAGTTTAGTTGTAAAGTAAGTATAGTAAATATGGAGTAAATTGTTTAGTCTTAAAGTAAGCAAAGTAAATAAAAAAATAAATTTAGTCTTAAGTAAGCAAAGTAAATAAAAAAATAAATTTAGTCTTAAGTAAGCAAAGTAAATAAAAAAATAAATTTAGTCTTAAGTAAGCGATGTAAATAAAAAAAATAAATTTAGTCTTAAGTAAACGAAGTAAATAAAAAAATTTAGTATTTAAGTAAGTATTTTAAATAAAGAGAAATAGGTTAAGTCTTAAAGTAAATATGGTAAAGTAATGGAAAATGGTTTAAAATAACAATTGAAAATAAATAAATCAAATATCAAAGATTTAAAAATTTATAAATAGAAAAATCCAATCAAAAATACGAAAGGAATCAAGGATGAGCAATAAATTAAAAACAAGTGATAGCAATATCATCATGGAAAACGGAAAGAGTATTTGGGCAGTTGTAGGGCTGTTCTTTCTCATATTATTCATGGGCAGCATGGAAAACTCCATTCAAAAATGGATGGCGCTTCTATGTTCCATAGGTATTTTTGTCGTAATGCTCCTTCCTAAATCCAGAGAGCGGTTAGGGCAATGGAAAAACCCCATCCTTCTATTGCCTTCCTTATACGTGGTTTGGTGCGGTATTTCAGCATTTTATGCGGTTTCCGGCAAGTTTGCCATCGTAGAATTTACAAAAATATTAGCAGGGTTTTTCATATTCCTAATAGTAATCTTATTTGGAAAAAACACCTTGGAATGGACTCGAAAAGTAGCGGGAGTCTTCGCATCCGCCACCGCTCTGATAGGTTTTATTTCTGTGGACGCTGCCTCTGTGGGTATATTTTCCGGAGTGATCAAAGCCATGTTCGGCAAATATATACCCAGCCTCATGACAGCCGGAGGTTATGAGGCTGGCATACGAATCAAGAGTATCCTTCTGGATCCCAACCTGTACAGTGGAGTCATGTCCCTGGGGGTTTTGCTTTCCTTATTCCTGTTAGTTACTTTACCTAATGGCGAATCTGCTGTTTTATCGAAAAGCAAAAGTAAACTTTCAACAATTTTCTGCGTAATATTATTAGCCGTCAACGCACTTTCCTACCTGCTGGCCTTTAGTATGGGGTCTCTGTTTGTGTTTTTCTTGGCTTGCGTTTTAATGTTAATCTTGACTCAAAAAGATTTACGACTAAAGCTTTTCTCCATCATGGCGGAAACGGCAGTTACTTCACTGATCATGGCCTTTGTAGCAATGAAGGGCTTGGGGGCTCAGGGAGCCACTGCATGGCTGCCTCTATTGGCGTTGATTGTAAATGTGGTCTTATTATACTTGGCTTACAGCAAGCTGACACCGATTCTTTCCGGCACTGCTTTTGCCAATACCGAAAAGACCGATAACAACATGGCTAAAGCGCAGTCCAGAAAACCGGCTCTTATTATCGGGGGATTTGCCATACTGGCCATAGGATATATCGCTTTGGCATTAAATATCTCCGGTCCCATCTCCATGAAAAGCGGAGAAATGCTCATGCGTGCTATTTACGTTCCCGGGGGAACATATGAGCTGAAAGTAGAAAGCTCCACCCCTTCCCTTTACGTTAAAATCGAATCTCAAAACGATATGAACTTAGTGAAAAGAACTGCAAATACCCTATATATGGGCCCCATATCCACGGGAGTTGACAATGGAACAGTTGGAACCGCCGGAACTGTGGGGACTGTCTCTTTCGAAGTACCTGAGGATTCAAAGATTGTCAGGATCAATTATCTGGCTACAAATGAGGACGTAACCATTGCAAAGAGCAGTTACTCCGGTCCAAAATCCGGTGATATTTCCTTGAAATACACTTTGCTGCCCGGATTTATCGCCAACCGTATTCAAAACTTGGGAGCAAATGAAAACGCTATTCAACGTACCGTATTCTTTGAGGACGGTTTAAAAATCTTTAAAACAAGTCCTATATTAGGTAAAGGTCTGGGGGGTTTTGAAACTGCTGTAGTCTCCGTTCAGAATTACTATTATGAGACCAAATACGCCCATAACCACTACATTCAATCCCTCTGCGACTTGGGAATACCGGGATTTCTCTTCTTTGTAGGTATTTTATTTTCCGGTATCTATGTATTATTTAGCTCCAGAAAAAAAGGAATTAACCTCTTTGCCATTCCTGTGGGGGCGGCTTGCCTATTTCAAATGTTTGGACAAGGAACCACGGATGCCATCTGGTCTTCCGGAGGTTTTCTAATCTTAGCCTTTGGCATACTGGGAATGTTGGTGGTGTTATACGGCAAAACACCCGTCTTACCTAGAGAGGAAGCCCACAAGCAAGCAGAAAAAAAACCTGAGAAAAAATCCAAAAATGCTGATAGCAAATCTAAATCAAGTAATGGGAAATCAATCCCCTTTGGGGGCGGTAACCCTTGGCAAAGTAAAGTTTTGCCCATATTTATAATGCTTTTCTCTTTGGTTTTCGTGGTAAGCATTTCCTTAAACCTGTATGCTTCAAAGAATCTGTCCTCCGGAAAATTTAACTTTGATGATTTAGACAATTTTATTCAGATAGATCGGTTTGACACACAAGACTACATTACCTCATACTTGCTCAATGCACCTACTCAAGAAGATCCAACTATCATCAGTAAGGCAAATGCTTATGCAGAAGACCTTATGAAAAGGGAGTCCAACATTGTCTTTAAGTATTTGATGGATTATTACTTCGCCACAGATCAGGATGAACAGGCCTTCCAAGCGGCTTTTAACGGTTTTGAATACAATAAGGCTAATCCATATGCTTGTCAGATGATTTTTGATAGTTTGGAATCCAACATTGATCCGGTAAGCAACAATGGGGAACGTGCAATGCAGAAGTTTGATTATACGGCTTATTATGTTCCTAATGTTTTAAAGCTTTATGAGGGTATGAAGGAACGAAACAAAACTTACTGGGATGTGGCTTATCTAACTCCCAGAAATGATACATTTATAAGCAAGTTTTTAATCATGAAGGATGCTGATAATTATAACGAAAAATATATTTTAAATGTCTATATTAATAAAGTTTTTGATACGGATTTCCCTGTGGATGTAGACTCTGATTTGATCCCGGACAGCATGCAGCTAAGTTGGCCTGATTCCAGCATTTCTGCTGATGGAATTATAAATGTTCCTGCAGGGCAAAAAATTTCCTTTAAGGCAGTACAAAAGATGGAAGGACGTTACCGCTTAATCGTAGAATGTGACAACCCTGAAACCGTCTCTGCCACCTACAATGGGGAATCTTATGAAATGGAGCCCGCCGATGGGTCAGCAATGGGGATAATCGAGTTAGAAAACAACTATAATTTACAAGAATTAGAATTCGTCCTTAACTTTGATGCGGAAACCAAGGTTAAGCGGATCGCATTCTTGGCTGTGTAGCTGTGTAAAAGAAAGACGTTGGGCTACCAACGTCTTTCTTTTTAATGAAAAATGAAATAATATTTCTTCATTATTTATTGCGAAATTTGCATTTATTTGTTATACTCTGTACTAGGATTACCGCTTGGCGGATCAGTTCACCTCTGAAGGGAGGTGGCATTATGGTTACATACGAAGGTTTATTCCAGTTTTCACTGGTTATAATATCAATTGTTACCATTTGTATTGCATGCTGCAAATACAAAAAATAACTGACCGCCTAATAATTTAGACGGTCTCCCATATTTTTTGGACTGACCGCCATACCAAAAGCGGTAATCCTTTATATTTAGATTATATGATTTTTTTGAGATATATGCAACTCTTTTTTAAACGTCTATGCATTTTTCATTACAATTTTCTTTATATGAACCCAAGCTTTTTGTTATAGTCCCTTACCGATATTTTGACTGACTGATTACTATATTGTATCGTTAAAATGTTCTATTGTATGTTTAGACTTAATTTTGAATATAGTTCACATATTTGAATTACTGAAAAAGAAATAGAATCTTCAATTATTGAACATCTATAAGAAACGTTTTCTATCCTCAATTCCTTATTTCATTATAAACAAACTTATACGCTTGTTCCTGTAGTATCAAAATTAAATTTATTAATTCGACTGATTTTAATTACTTATCTTTTTAAATTTTATAATAACTAATTTATTTATCATGACTTTGCATTTTTATTTCTTCCACTACACCTTGGTTAATACTCTTTTCACACCGCAAATGCAATAGTTCATTACACCTATTAATATATTCCCCTATGTTACATCTATCAAAGATATCAGAGGTTTCTTTTGCCATGTTTTTTAGCTTTTTATTTAGTATTTCAAATTGCTGCGCTTGAAGTAATGTGATTAAATTATGTCTTTCTTCTAGGTTCATAGGATTTACACCTCCTTAAAATTTTATAATATCTTTCTTTAATTATGCCTTATTCAAATTAAGTTTTCAAGAAAATTATTGTCAATCAAAAATTTATATTGCTTGTTGCAAATACAAAAAATAAATGACCGCCTAATACTTAGACGGTCTTTTCACACTTTGGACTGACCGCCACAACAAAAGCGGTAATCCTTTATATTTAGATTATATGATTTTTTTGAGATATATGCAACTCTTTTTTACACGTTTTTACACGTCTATGCATTTTTTATTACAATTTTCTTTATGCGAATGCAAGCTTTTTGTTATAGTCCCTTACCGATATTTTGACTGATTACTATATTGTATCGTTAAAATGTTCTATTGTAGTTTGCAATTGTTTTCTTAAAATGCTTTTCCATAATGTTTTTGGAATTTCTCCACTACCTTTTGATACCTTGGTTTTGAATATGTTACCATTGGAATCTGTTTTAATATAATAATAATGATCGGTGTCTTTATAAAGTCTCCATCCATCATTTTCACAAAACCTTTTTAGTTCTCTCCACTTTGGCATTTAATAGTTTCTCCAATCTTATGAGGATCGTTTATTAAAAGTGCCTTAAATATATATGGAATGTGGGACTTTCTGTTGGGAGCAGAACTCCAAAAATTAAAATCTTGATAAAATTGTTCTGCATAATTCAAAATTTCTTGTGCTAATTTTAATATAGCCAGTTCTTTATTTGAGGCGTTTTCTACTATATCCAGTTCCTTAGATTCGATTGTAATAGTTCCATCCTCCTCCTCATAAATAAGAGCAGTGAATACGTATGCAGATAACATCTCTATAAAAAAATCCACATTAGCTAATACCATATAATCTCTGGTGCGTTTAATAAATCGTGGCTTTTCTCTAATCACACTGTCAATTATTAGGCTCCAATCTTTTCTAACATCCGTGGCATTTACTGCAAACATATCTTTCATCTCCTATCAATCACCATCTTTCTTATATTATAAATAGTCATGTACACTATGTCAATATTGTACATGACTATTATATATTCGAAAGATTTTTTTATGTATTCACATATTTGATTTACTTTTAATATCAAATTTTATTTTAAATTATTTTTTATTTATTGCGAAATTTGCTTTTATTTGTTATACTCTGTCTAGGATTACCGCTCGGCGGATCAGTTCACCTCTGAAAGGAGGTGGCATTATGGTTACATACGAAGGTTTATTCCAGTTTTCACTGGTTATAATATCAATTGTTACCATTTGTATTGCATGCTGCAAATACAAAAAATAACTGACCGCCTAATAATTTAGACGGTCTCCCATATTTTTTGGACTGACCGCCATACCAAAAGCGGTAATCCTTTATATTTAGATTATATGATTTTTTTGATATATATGCAACTCTTTTTTACACCTTTTTACACCTCTATGCATTTTTTATTACAATTTTCTTCATATTAATGCAAGCTTTTTGTTATAGTGCCTTACCGATATTTTGACTGATTACTATATTTTCTTTGGATATATTTATTTACTCCTCAGCTTCCAACTCCATTTGCTTCTTCTTGCGCCGCCTTTTTTTGATGAAAATTCCGGCTCCTATTCCTATAACAGTCACTCCAGAAACAATCCAAACCCATTTGTCGGCGCCTTTTTTCTGAGCTTCCTTGGGCTCCATAGGATTTGGATCAAAGACCGGCATTTCACCCATGACCTGAAACTCAAAGGGAACCTCGTATGTCTGGGCTTTTCCCCCTACATCTTCGTAGGTAAAAACCACTGCCCCTTTCATCAGACCCTGCTGCCTTGGAATCAAAGCAAAGTCATAACTGTCACTCTTGCCGGGTTCCATGTTTCCCACAAAGTAATTAATGGATTCCGGGGTGTCAAAGTCACCGTAAGCCGATGCCCTCAAATTATTTAAGGTAGTTTTCCCCATGTTATAAAACTGTACCGATACCCCTGCAGGATTTCCTACATAGAGCTCCATAGGCTGCATAATGTCATCTACCGACAATCTGGATTCCTGCATCACAGGTATAGCTATGGTATCTTTGGAGGTAAATTCCTTATCTCCATCCTCATAAGACATATTGATCTCTATGGCGGATGTTTCCTGCTTTGCATCCGGCTTTACACTAAGCATAACGGAATAATCAGCTTGTCCCTTTTTACCAATGCTTTCTATGAAAAATGAATTGCTGCTGTTGACGGGGATAAAGGTTCCATCAGATCCTAAGGCTACCTTAATGTTTGACAAATCCTGTCCGCTTGTATTTTGTAAGGTCAAATTTAACCGGAATTTTGATCGTGCTTGTACGTAGCTTCCTCCGTAACTGTAGGAAGTTACCATAAGTTGAGGTGTTTTTACATCGGATTTGTCTTTTGCCTTTTTGACAAACACATTGGTATACTGGGACACAGTGCCCGCATCCTCTCCGTCCAAGGATTCCACCATGATTTTGATGGGAAATGATTTAGTTTCCTCCACATCAGTATATAGAGTTACAGAGTATTGCCTTTTGCCCCCTGCCTCAAAGGTGCTCTCCACAAAGTTATTTCGAGTTTTGTTTAAAAGCCCCGTGGGCATTTCGCAAGAAACTCTCACGTTTTTCGCTGACTTGCTACCTTTATTGACCACCTCAAAGGTCATTTTAAAGTTTTCTTTAGCTTCCGCTTGGCTCGGAATTTCCACATTGTTAATTACAAAATTCTCTGTAATATTAGCAGACTCGCTTTTCTGTTTCACCGGAACATAAAAGGTTTTTTTTAGGCTCACAGACTGACCGTTGCTTTTTTGTCCCGTTAAAGTTAATCCCAACGAACAAAAATTTCCTTTGAAATCCTCCTCCATATAAATGGGAAACATTATATTTGTTCTGGTTCCCTTGTATAACATGCCAATCCTATTGGCCTTAGTGCTGTTGTATATACCAAATCCCCCCGGTAAAGAAAGTTCCGCATAGGTGTTTTCCCAGGAGAAATCCCCACTATTGATGAGTTCAAAGGAGATTTCATTGTTATTTCCCGGTGTAAACCCATCGGTGGGCTTTTGGGTATAGGATATGGACACCTCCAAGGGTTCATTAGAGGTCTCGTCATCTCCGGATGAACCTTTTGTAATGGTGAGATTTCCCTTTTGGGTTTGGTAAAGTATACGGTCTTGGTAGGAAAGCGTCACATTTCCATATCTGACCCCAGTGGGCGCATCCTTTGCTATGGTTATGGAAAAGGAGCAAATGGTAGTTTCCCCTGTACTTAAAACATAGGTAGCCGGATCCTTATCTTCTATTTTAATGCCCACCCAGGGACTATATTCTAAAATGATTTGATCGATTATCACCTCAGGGCCTAAATTGGTAATAGTAAAATCAACTACTGCAGATTCACCTTGAGAGACATTTCCCCCTCCATTTACTAAAACTTCAAAGCTGTGGTAGGGTTCAGCATAAACAGTGGAGTCCCATATACCCACTACTCCCATACTCTGAATGGGGAAAATAAAAAAGGTGAATATGAGTAAAGCCAGTATTACCCTGATAAATCTGTTTTGGTTGCTGTGCATTTCTGTTGCTCCTGTTGCTATTAGTGAAATTAGTTGTTTATATTTGTCTTATAGAATTTAATAAAAAGCATTAAATTCTATTCTAAAAATATAATTGTTTATTAAAATATTAAATTAATGATTTATACTTTTAAAATAAATAATTAATTTAATATGAATTTTTATTTTAATGATATTTTATTTAAAAATTTTTTTATGGATTTTTAATTGTATAAGGTATTGATTTTCTGCTAATACCTTATACAAAATGGTTTGTTCCAAAGGTTTTGATTATGGCTCTGTCCATTTAACTCATGGAAAAATATTCAGGGGCTAAATATGGTTTTTCAAACAATACCTTTAATTGCTCGTATTGTTGTTTTAATTTGGTGATTTCAAAATCAATTTTAGAAACATTCACTTGTGCCTCTTCCACCTGTGCCTTGGTTGCCGTCCCGGCTACAAACTGAACGCCTATGAGATTGGCTGCATTTTTTGCCTGATCCCTGTTAATAGTCAATGTTTTTATGGCTTGCTCCATCTGTTGCAAGCTGTTATATCGTGCATAGATAACTTTTTCCAGTCCTTTGGTAGTATCCGCTAAGTTTTGCCTTGCCTGACTTACATCCAAATCTGTCAAAGTCCAGCTTTTGCCACCCATGTTGTACTCATAGGTGATCAGCTTAAATTCCTTGTTGCTGACATTTTGTTTTGCATACCAAAGGTATGGATCCTCAGCGGAATCCTTTCTAAACTTGGTGTCCAGATCTACTTCACCTAGGGGTTGGTATTTAATGCTGTACTCCAACTCATAGGTGGCATCAGCAGGGTTACCCAACATATCATTGAGCTTTAAAAACTCTCCCTCTATTTGTTTTTGCAGAGTAGTTAGATTTTGTACCGCAGATGATTGTTGGATTTTCACATTATCCAGCTCTGCCTTGCTAATCACTCCATATTTAAATTTTAATTCTTCCATCTGAATTTTGTAATTTAAAAAGGTGATGTTATCTTCAGTGAGTTTTTTCTCAGCCAAAAGCAAACTAATGTTATCCATTTGGTTTTTGATGTTATTTCCCACCCGATCGGCGGTAATGGAAATCTGCATCTGGCTCCATTTGTCCATCAACTTTAAGTCTTCCTTGGTTTGCACTGCTGTTAAGTCATAAGTTCCATAGGTGAGGTAAAAGTCCTGGTTGGAGCTTCCGGCCTTTTCATTGTTAATGATGGCTGTATTATAGTCTGAGCTTTTTTTGATTCCCTTGTTGATGGCATCCTGATAGGTCAGGTAATTACTGCCTTTACCCGTATTATCGGCTTTATCAGTTTTTTCCGGTTGTTGTTTGGGACTATGGATTATCACTTGCTTTTCTTTTTGATTCCATTCTACAGTACAATTAAAAGCTTCACTGACAAAACGTAAGGGTATCATGGTGGATTCACCCTCCAACAGGGGAGCCTTCTGCAAAACATAAAGCTGGTTGTTCACAAATCCGTTGATAGAGCCAATCTTAAGGGAAATGGTCTTATCGTCTTTTTTTGCAGTGATTTCCTTTCTCTCCTGATTCCAGTCCACCTCAGCACCTAATGCCTCAAAGATGGCTCTCATGGGAACCAGTACTGTACCATCCATTAAAATAGGTGAAGGCTCGTACTCCTGCACTTCATCGTCAAGAATAACTGTTATTTGTGTTAATGGGTTTTGTGCAGGTTCATTGTCCCCATACGCCAAACCGGAAAAGGACATAATCAGTGATAGGCAAATCAGGATGACTGCTATTTTATTTTTCATCTCACTTCTCCCTAATATTGATCTGATAAGTCTAAGTCAAACTCCATAGTATCCTTTTTAATCTGATCATAGGAACCGTTGCTTAATATTTTAAATTGAATGTGCATCTTTTGTGGTGCAACTAATCGGTTGGATAAACGTATATATCCTTCCGTCTTGTCCTCCTTTAAGAGATCCTTGTACCATCTGGTATCCAAATTGGTAATGGTAGCATCCATCATATCATATTTTTTTCCATCTACCTCTACCACCGTCTTCATTTGATCCAGTTGGATAGGAATATCTGTCTTATTTTCTAAAGTTGCATAAATTACATATCCATAATCATCTCTGGAAAATACGGTGATAGACATCTTGTATTCTGCGTTTTCATTGTATACAGGTAACTTTTTATAACTTCTACTGTCCACGGAATCCTTAGGAGTTACAGGATCTGAAGGCGTGACAGGGACAATAGCTGCCTTGGTGGATGTGATGGCGATGACTTTCGTGTCGTTGTTCCAATCCACGGTAGCACCTAAGTTTTCTGCTACAAACCTAACAGGTACATAGGAACGATCATTATATACCAGCACCTGATATTCGGGGTCTAATGCTACTGCCTTACCGTCAAAGGTAAAGGTCATATCACGATTGACGTAAGCTTGTATCTTCTCTAGGGCAGGAGCAGCAAAGACCTGAAAGGACATGGTTAAGATGATTCCCAGGATAATGCCTATACTTAATACTGATTTTTTTATCTTCATGATTTTCTCTCTTTCAAAATTTCATTTTGAAAAAGACGGACTCTTATGGAGTCCGTCCTCTTTTCATCATATTTCCAAAAGAAATATATTTGTTGGTTTATAGATTACTGTTTTACAGTGTAGATAGTAGCAGTCTTAGTAGCCTGATCCCAATCAACACTTCCGCCTAAAGCGTTAGCAATATATCTTAATGGTACATAGATTCTTCCAGCATTGTTTACTGCAACAGTATCCATAGTGATAGGAGTACCGTTAGAAGTAATTACATTGCTTCCCATCTTAACGCTTACGATATATTTACCAAAGATGGTAGCAGTCTGAGTACCTTGATTCCATGATACTTGATCTGTAGGAACTCCCATTGCATTGGCGATATATCTGATTGGTACCATAGTTCTTCCAGCTGCATCGATATATGGAGCTGCGTCCATAGTCTGAGATACACCGTTTGCTGTATAAGAAGACTGACCGATTACGAAGGTAGCGTTTACACCGCTGTCAGCAGGAGTAACTACTGTCAAGTAAGGCGTAGTAACTGCTGCGCTTGAGAAATCTTTATCATTGTATTGAGAATTTCTTACTACAGAACTTCCGCCTAATTTCACGTCATATGGACCTTCAGCAGGTGTTCTGTTTAAAGTTACTTCTATTCCGGAAATCTTTATTTCTGCAGGAGTCTTAAGAGAAGTTCTATCGACTGCGATTCCAAAAGCTCCATAATTAGCATGAGTTTTTCCATCATAAATTGTTACAGGCTTAGTTTTCAGCTCTAAATCACCTGCAGTAACTTCTGCTTTAGCAGCACTGAAGTTGATGTCCTGATTGTTGCTATCCATCCAAACTAACAATTCATTTAAGGTTTTATCATCGCTGATAGCTCCTACTGTAGTTTCTTTAATGATGATGTCGCCTACAGCTTGGTTTTGAACCCCTGTTCTAACGTTTGACTTAACTACTTCAACAGTAAATGGAGCAAGAGCTTTACCTACTACGATGGTAGATGAGTTTACTCCGGCCTTAGTTCCGTTTACAGTTAAGTCAATATCTCCAGACTGAGCAGCATCAATGGTTACTGGGATAGTAAATACAATTTTGTGAGCTTTTCCTGTGGAAAGATTACTCTCAGATGGTACTAACCATTCGAAGGATGAATTATCTTCTCTAGAATCGCCTTGTGTATCAGGCAATGTTGTTTTCGCTCCTCCATCAATCTTATACTTTACTGATGAACCAGATACAATCTGTACCCACTCAGGGAAGGTGAAATCAACATATTTGTTTCTAATTAAAGCACCCTTTTGATTTTCTTCCAAGGTTACTTCTACAGTGTATTCTGTGCCGTTGCTAGATTTAAATTCTCTACCAGCAATGATCTGAGGAAGATCCGCTTCTTTTACAGTAGTTACTGAAACTTCTTCGTCACCATATACAGCGATTACTAATCCGCTTGCTTCGGAAATCGAATCAGTTGTATCTTTCTGATTTCTGATTTGAACAGTAATATCTCCATATTTTGCATCTTTTCCAATTTTAATATGTGGAATGATAGAGAGCATTTCTCTAGTATTAGCACCCACAGCACTGAAGGTTATAATAAGGTCTCTGGCATCAGATTGAACGTAAGCAGTTGCTGCTGATACAAGCATATCACCACCAATCAGCTTTGGATCATAAGAACCAGTTCCATTATACCATTCAACACCTTTAGGTAAGGTAAGTTTAATACTGTGCGCACCTGACGTAACAGAGTTTACGGCGACTTCTCTAATTTCAATAGGAGCTGCTTTAATTTCAGTTCTACCCACTTTAGTAGGATCGTCTGCTACTGTTGCTACTGTGTTACCACTCCCTACGATACCTACAGTATAAGTTCCCGGGCTTACTTGAGAGTCAATGGACTCAAGTTTTACCTTCACTTCTCCGGCATCAGCACCAGACTTAATGTTTAATAACAGTGAGATAGACTTATCCTTTTCAAATCCAACATTAGGAGTGAAGACAAACTCTGCACTGGACTCGCTAATGGAAACGCTTTTTACTGTATCAACGTAACCATCATCATTAATTAATGTGGCAGCATAGCTAGTGTTCATTACTCCAGGAATTGCACTCAGAGTAATAGAATAAATTTCATTAGTAGTTTCATGTCTTAGAGGATCAATGTTCCACTTTCCGTTTTCTACGGTAAGTTTAATCTTTTGTTCCCCATCCATGCCCTTAACATCTTTGGCAGTAATATCCAACTGCACAGCTGGCATTGGGCTTTCAGACGCTACTGTAGGTGTCTTAGTAACACTGTTAGTAGTAGCTGCAAATGCGCTTGCTGGGATTAATGCTAAAATCATCACCATAGCAAGAACAAATGCTAAACTTCTTTTTGTTCTCATGTTTTAAATTCCTCCTTTAAGGTTTTCTTCTGTAGGGGATAAAAGTTTTTTTGAGTGCTTCAAATTGATCTCCCCCTACTGAAGATAATTTGACATTTTACATATAGAAAATGTAGCAGAAACACCTGTACATAT
>CAYWVS010000080.1:12785-13572 GCA_964461765.1 uncultured Anaerovorax sp. | reverse complement strand
GAAAAGAAAGCCAAGATGCTCTATGGGAAGGCATCAAAAGGGGCGATATCAGCACCGTTGCCACTGACCACTGCCCATTCCAATCACATGAAAAAGATTGGGGCAAGGACAACTTCATGAAGATTCCAAACGGATGTGCCGGCATTGAAAACATGTACCCTTACATGCTGAGCGAAGCCAACAAAGGTCGTATCTCTTTTAATAAGGTAGTAGAAGTTTGTTGTACAAACGTAGCAAAACTATTTGGATGCGCCCCACAAAAAGGAATGCTCGTACCTGGCTCTGATGCAGATATTGTCATCTATGATCCAACAAAAGATTTTGTCATCACCAATGACAAGATGCACGGAGATAATGACCATACCATCTGGGAAGGCGCTGAGTTGAAGGGTTATCCTGTAGCTACCTACAGCAGAGGAAATCTAGTATACAAAGACGGTGAGTTCCTAGGTAAAAAAGGTGCCGGTCAATTCGTAAAATGTAAACCAATCAAATTGACTAGTCCTTCACTGTAACTCAGTAAATAATAAAAAATTATCCTTGCTAACCTTATATTTATGGGTTCGTAAGAATAATATCGGAAAAATGCAGCTAGTTTTTATTAGCTGCATTTTTACATTTTCAAACGGAAAAAGCCGAGAATCCCTACGGATTACATTACGGAATCTCATTCAGAGATATGCGGAGCATATCTACCTCTCCGTACCGTAAGCAGGAGGGATTCTCGATGACTTACATTACGGAATCTCACTCAAAAAAAGCTTGAATTTAATATAGAAAAAGTGCA
>CAYWVS010000080.1:0-12685 GCA_964461765.1 uncultured Anaerovorax sp. | reverse complement strand
GAAGCCGAGAATCTTCGATGGCTTACATTTCGACATTTCAATAAAGCGATATGCGGAGCATATCTACCTTCAAACCGAAAAAGCCGAGAATCCCTTCGGATTACATTACGGAATCTCACTCAAAAAAAGCTTGAATTTAATATAGAAAAAGTGCAGCTCCATTTTTATAACTGCACTTTTTTACCTTTTCTTAACTGGAGAAGCCGAGAATCTTCGATGGCTTACATTTCGACATTTCAATAAAGCGATATGCGAAGCATATCTACCTTTAAACGGAAAAAGCCGAGAATCCCTCAGGATTACATTACGGAATCTCATTCAGAGATATGCGGAGCATATCTACCTCTCCGTACCGTAAGCAGGAGGGATTCTCGGCGCCAATTGTGCCTCCAATTCCCTTATCCGCGCTTCTGCCTTTAATCGTAGTTCCCTTTCCATTTCTACTTTCATACGTTCCTCGGCCTTACCTTGTTCTATACCTTTTTCCAGACCTTTTTCCATACCGTCTTCATAACCATTTTCGTAGGCGCCCTCTTCTCGAATGGCTCTATATTCTTCCTCTGAGATTTCTACTCTCAACATATTTTGAACCTCCGTTCCATGCCTCTTTAAAAATTCTTTTAAGATGCCTTGTTCCATGCAAATGGGAATGCAAACCCTCAAGGCTTCTGCCAAATCTTTGGTAACTGATAGGTGTTTTCTCACTAGATGTACAAACTGGCTGTATTCTTGCAATGTCTTGCATTTCATCAGTAAAGCAGCACCTCTTTCGTAATTTACATTAATAGCTCTTACCTTCAGCTCTAAAAAAGCACCTTTTTCTTTTACCGGATAGAGGTCTGACAGTTTCATTTCCCATTCTTCAGGAAAGCTTTTTACCCCGTTGTAAAACATATAGAACTCCGGAAAAGGCAATTTTATTTTTCTGGTACTATACACTTCCCTGTCTTTTACCATATTTCCCAATGTCTTGGTACTGTATTCTAACAGTCTCAAAGGTAGGTTCGGATTATCCGTGGACTGATGTTTAATAAAGATAATATACTTCCCATCTATTGTAAAAGCGATGTCATTTTTCAAATTTTTATAGATAGCATCCTCTAAGGTTTGGAATTCTAAGGGAATATCCAAGCCAAAATGGGTTCCCTCTAAAGCGTTATAGAGTTCAATTAGTTTTTCCTTATCATTGAATAGCGTTCGAAAGATTCCATCCTTATATGTCCTGTTTGCCCTTTCCCTTAGCTGGTTCCCAACTGCCCTTCCTGTAGCTACCGTTGCATTACTCTTCACTTTTTTTCTTGTTCCCATTATACTTCCTTCCTGCAAATAATACAAATGATTTTTCATCAAATAGTATTTACTTAATTTTTATTATATGTAAATATATTACATATAATTTTACACTAGAAGTAAAAAATTGTCAATTATTTTATTTTTAACTTATTTAAAGAAGCTATTAGGTGTAGACTATTGAAAAAAATGTATTCCATGTAGAAGATTAAATTTATGAAACAGAGAAGCGATAATGTTGACAGAGAATTTGTATAAAAGACCGATAATTCTCGATGGCTCACATTTCAAAATTTCACTAAAGAGATATGAGATCATATCCACCTTCAGATAGAAAAAGCCGAGAATCCCTTCAGATTACATTGGTGGATCTCAATCAGAGATATGCGGAGCATATCCACCTCTTCCTACCGGAGAAGCAGATAGTATCGATAGGCTTACATTACGGAATCTCAATCAGAAAATATACGGAGTATATTTTCCGCTCCGTACCGTAAGCCTGTGATACTATCTGCGATACTATCTGCGCTTCTTAGAATGCTGAGATCTCCCCCCGGGTTTTCCACTACCAAAGCCGCCCCTTTGTCGTTTTGATGCCTTTTCTATGGAAACTACCCTTCCCCTGTGGGTAAAATCCTTAAGCTTATATAAAAGCTCCTCCACCGCCTCCTCAGGCACTTCCACAAAGGTAAATTGTTTATGAATATCAATAGCTCCAATTTGCGTTCCTGAAAGGGAGGTTTTGGATGCAATTCCCTGAACAATGTTTTTCGGTTCGATTCGATCAACAGAACCTACATTTAAAAATAATCTGGCCATCTTAGCCTTGTTAAAGAATTTCGCATCCCGATCTAGCTCCGATTCAGTATAGCTCTTTTTATAAACATCTTCAAAAGCAATTTTAAAAAGAGCTGCTGCAACATCTATACTTGTGGCATCCTCAGATCTCTCTAAGATGCTCTCCACAACGCTACGGAATGGAAGATAGCTCTCAGTGTTTAAGATATCCAAAACCATCTGTAAAGCACCATCCTTCTTCACCTCTTCCAAATCTGAGATGGTGGGAGGCTTTAACAGTTGAATTTCTGACTTAGTATATCTTTGAATATCTCTCAGCTTATAGAAATCTCTACCAAAGATAAAGGAATAGGAAACACCTTTTTTCCCGGCTCTCCCTGTCCTTCCAATCCTGTGAACATAATACTCCTCGTCTGTAGGCAGATCATAGTTGAATACTGCCTCAATGTCGTTAACATCAATGCCCCTTGCAGCTACATCCGTGGCTACTAAAGTCTCTACCATGCCTTTACGGAATTTATTCATGACCCGATCCCGCTCAGTTTGTTTCATATCACCATGAAGTGCTTCTGCCGAATAACCTCTCGCCTGCAAGTGAGTGGTCACCTCATCAGCTCTCCTCTTTGTATTACAAAAAACCATGGTGCTTTTTAGGTTATTTGCATCAATTAAACGGCAGAGTAGCTCCAATTTTGAAGATTCTCGTACCTCCAGATAGTATTGATCTATGCTTGGCATAGTCAATTCTTTATGCACAGTTTTAATGTGGGTAGGGTTTTTTTGATATAGCTTAGTAATATCCAAGATTTCTTTTGGCATGGTCGCCGAGAAAAGTAAGGTTTGCCTTTCCTCCGGCAATTCTTTTAAAATCACATCAATATCTTCCCGAAAACCCATGTTTAGCATTTCATCAGCTTCATCCAAAATCATCATCTTCAAGTTTTCCAACTTTAAAGTATGCCTTCTCATATGATCCATGACCCTTCCCGGGGTACCAATGATGATTTGAGGTCTGCCTTTTAATGCTGTAATCTGGCGCTCTATGGATTGCCCCCCATAGATGGGTAAAATCTTAATTCCTTTTTTAAATTTACATAAAGACTTTAGTTCCTCTGAAACTTGAATAGCCAATTCTCTGGTAGGGCAAAGTGTCAATATTTGCACCCCCGGTACTTTAGTATCCAAGATTTCTATAGCCGGTATTCCAAAAGCACAGGTTTTACCCGTTCCGGTTTGAGCTTGTCCAATAATATCCTTACCCGCTAAAATTTCCGGTATAGCCATGGATTGTATGGGAGTAGCTTCCTCAAATCCCATTTGTCCAATGGCTTTTTGAATTTCAGCAGAGAGATTTAGTTGATTAAAAATTAAATTTTCCATATTTTTTCCTATCTGTTTTTAAATTATATATTATTTTAGTTTAACATATCTAAATTGTAAAAACAATAAAATGTATTATTATTTAAAAATAAATATTATTGGTAAATACAAAGAATTATATTTTTCTGTGAACTTTAACCAAGTATTGATAAAAAATAATAATTATAGTATTATTAAATTACAAAACTTTATTTGAAGGTTTTAATTTAAACTTTGTTTTTAAGGTTTAATCTTTCTAATCAATCTTTCAAAATCTATTGTTATGCGTGCTATGTAGGAGTAATTGAAGTGACAGTACATAAAATTATTGAAGGTGATAGCCGAAAGCTCAACAAAATACCAGACAAATCTGTGCAGCTCATTATAACTTCCCCACCTTATTGGCAGTTAAAGGACTATGGAACCGAAAATCAAATTGGGTTTCACCAAAACTATGAAGATTATATCAATAACTTAAATTTGGTTTGGAAAGAGTGCCAACGGGTTTTGGCCGATGGCTGCAAAATGTGTATCAATATAGGTGATCAATTTGCTCGTTCTGCATATTACGGGAGATATAAGGTAATACCCATTAGGACCGAAATTATTAAGTGCTGTGAAATGTTGGGTATGGACTATTTAGGTGCAATCATTTGGCAAAAAACCACCAGTATGCACACTACCGGAGGCGGTGCAATCATGGGTAGTTTCCCTTATCCCCGTAACGGAATTTTAAAAATGGATTATGAATTTATTCTATTGTTTAAAAAACTGGGAACTGCTCCTAAGCCTTCTATCCTGCAAAAAAAAGAATCCATATTAACGAAAGAAGAGTGGAATCAATACTTTTCCTCCCATTGGAATATTAAAGGGGTAAAGCAAACTGACCACATAGCCATGTTCCCGGAAGAACTACCAAAGCGGTTGATTAAAATGTTTTCCTTTGTAGGAGAAACTATCCTTGACCCTTTTTTAGGCAGTGGTACAACTACTCTGGTGGCTAAAAATTTGGGCCGAAATTCCATAGGTTATGAGATCAACCCTGACTTTATTCCTATCATTAAAGAGAGGTTATCCCAAAGCTCTATAAATGAAGATAAATTAGAATATTTGACCGATTCCATAAGTGCTTCAGATCTGGACTTCTCTCACTTACCTTATGTTTTTTATGATCCTCATAAATTAGATGCACAGTTAGATATTAAGCTAAAGAATTTTGGCTCCAAAATTGATGTGAGAAAGGTAAGAAATGTAGAAAAAATAGCTTTATACAAGGTTTCCGAAATTATTAGTCCTGAAATCATAGTTTTAAGCAATGGAAATAGACTTAAGTTAATTGGAGTTAAAAATAAGGAAGATACTTTGGAGGAGGCCATAAATTTTTTAAAATTAAAAATGAAAAATCGAAGAGTATTTTTGAAGTATGATATTTTAAAATATGATGATTCAGGCAATTTGCTTTGCTATCTTTACTTAGATAATAAAACCTTTATCAATCGACATTTAATCAAAAGTGGTTTGGTAGCCGTAGATCAATCCTTTGACTATCGGCTTAAAGCAAAGTTTCTCGCTTTAAGAAACCTTCAAGATGATAAAGAAACCCCAGAAAAATAGATATTTTCTTGACAATTAAGAATACCTCATAAGGTCTTATAGACACACAGGCACTATCCTCTTAAAACGTTTTCTATGAGAGTAAAGAGCACTTCATAATTATGGGAAAATGATCTGAAGGATATTTCCCTAAAAATTGTTTTTGAACAACATAAGCGTCTTCAATTTTTATTTGCTTTGATGTAAATATATAATCGATGGGCAACCCAGTAACCTTTCCTCGAAAACCATGGTATGTTCTGCCATCGGGAGATTGTGTACTGTAAAAAACGCTATAGCTACTTCCCGTAAAGATTCCGGTATCTTCATGGGATGCTTGAATAAATTTTAATGCTCGGCTGTCAGGCTTTGCATTAAAATCTCCCATAAGTGCCACAGGCATATCCGCGAAATTTTGCTTTACAAACTTTGCGATCTGAATCAATCCATCCGCTCTGGCATAAGGACTAAAGACATCTAAGTGTGTATTAAGAACTCCAATTTTTTTTCCTTCTTTATTTTGGAAGACAGCCCAAGTGCAAATTCTGGGAAACAAAGCGAGCCAACCTCTAGATTTTGAATTTGGATTTTTGGATAGCCAAAAAGTCCCGCTTTTTAAGCATTGAAACATTTTTTTCTTATATAGGATAGCACAGTACTCCCCCTTTATCTCTCCGGCTCTTCCCTCTCCTATATAATCATAATCGGGTAACATTTCCAGCAATTCATAAATTCTGTTGTAGTTGAGCTCCTGAGTTCCTGTAATATCCGGACTCTCTTGCAAAAAAAACTCACCAATGGCAGACTTACGCCTGCCCCAGTGAGTTTTTAAAGGGGAAAAATAATCATTTTTTAAATTAAAGGTTGCCAGTTTTAATTCCACAAATCTATACTTCCTTTATTATAAAGTTTATTTCATGACCACACCTTTATGTTCTGTCATATGTAAAGAATTTATGCAAATCTTAACGGATAGGACAAACCCCACCTTCACAACCCTCGTTGCCTATGTCGTAATCCATTTCTTCCTTTTCATATTTGGAAATCAGTGAGGGTACAAAAGCCTTCATTTTTGCCACTCTATCCAAGTATTCCTTTTCCGAGATTTCCTCATAAGGAAGCAACTCATAGAAGTTATCCTCAAACGATAGGAAGGAAAGAGCTACGGTGTCATCCCAGTTATTCCATACCCACTCTTCCACCTGATTCCACTCATGATCTCGCACATGAACAGTGATAGAGCAATTGTGTTCCACATAATATTCCATAAACATCTTGTATATTTCTAACTGCTCCACAGCAGATACATCCCGTTTGATTTTTCCCGGAGGTGCTTTAATGGGGAATTCCACAACTTTTGTTGTACAATTTTCTATAGATTGCCCCACTTCAGGGAATACAGGGTAGCCCAGTTCTTCACAAACTTTTACCAAAGGATCGTCGCTGCTGATTCTGATTCTTCTCACATAAAAAGGCGCGTGAGAGAAATGTACACCACTGGAAACCACAGGTAACAAGCTTAAGGTACCTTCAGGCTTAATGGTGGTTACGAGAAGGGGTTCCTCCATACCTAATTCCTTTGCATACTCCTTGGCTGCAAGCTTGGCTTCATTCTTTAAATCAGTCAATAATTGCTCTTGTGCTTTTCTATCCAACCCTAAAGCGTTTACCATATCCTGCCAACCTGTCAGGGAACATCCCAACAGCTTGTCCCTCTGTTGCACGGAATTCCATTCAGGAAGTTCCAATTCTGTACAGGTCATTCGATATCCCGCTCTGGCAGAAAGCCTTTGCGCTTCCATGAGTCCGTTAAAATCCAACTTCCCATCATTGACAAAAGCCATAACATTAACAGTGGTTAAATTACATAACCCCTTGGAATCTAGGAGAATCTCTGCACAAGGGTTAACTCCTTGAAAGTTTGGTCGTCTCTTTGCACCGGCTTCTTGGTTAACCCAACCCGGTTCACCAGAAAATCTCATTTGCTCCAAATGCCAATGTAGACCCTCTCTGGTGGGTTTTCTCGTGTAAAAAATAGAGTTGTTGCTCATTTGCCTGTGAGCGATTTCTTGATCCATTACCCACTTTTCATCTTCTTTTTTATATAAATTACTTTTGGCTTGAATGCATGCTTTGTCATCCTGATCTATAAGTATAATCTCAGCAGTTCTTCTAACGCCTCCCACTACTACATTTTCACCGATAATGTTTGCAATGTCCATGCAATCAATGGGTTCTAATTTTACTTTATTCGAGGTGGATCTACTACCTGCTTTTTCAATAATTTTAGTAATTTTTAAAAACATATTTTTCATGCTGGAGTGACCACTGGCAGTTCCACCAAAGGTTTTCAGTTTTTCACCCTTACTTCTAACATGATCATAATTCAAAATTACAGTATCAATCTTTCGATACTCTGTGCTGTAGAGAACCTTCATAAAGTAGTCCATGGACTGAACCCAACCTTCTTTGCTGTCCCCTATGGTGATTTTCACTGTGTCGTTATGAGTAAATTCCAAAGACGTGCTGTCCTGCCTTAACTGTTTGAGCATTGGAGTATAGGCCTCGTGGATAATTTCTATATCCGTTCTAACCATAGGCATCTTTTCCACATCGGATCTCAACACTCTAACACCGACTCCGGAGCCCACCATCAAAAGATAAAATATATCTCTAAATGCGGAAAAACTGTCGATTACTTGGAAAGAGCAGTTGTAATTGGACATGGGATAATGCTTGGAAACATCTGTACTTCCCACCCAAAATGTACGTCCTGATAAAAATTGCTTTAATTCATAGATATTTTTATAAAGCTTTTCTGCCTCATCCTTGGAGGTGGGTACCAAGCTACAATTATACTCTACGGATCTTCTAACTGTTTCCCACCAGTATTCACGTCTCAATTCATCGGAATCCCAACGGGAATAAGTTCTATAGTAAACAAAACTCCCCAATTGGCTCATGGGGGATGGAGCATGCTTAAATCTGCTTACAAACTCATCGGATATAACCCTGCCGTCTCTTCTCTTTCTGGCGTCTCGAGTCTTATCTCTTTCATAACGATAAATAATAAATTTTTTGGCAGCGTCTTTTCTGTCGCTTGCCATTAAAAAATCTTCTACTAAATCCTGAAGATCTTCTACATTGATGGGCTTGTCCGATTTTTCTGCCTGTTTCTCTATGGCGATTGCAATATCCTTTGCTAGTTTGGGCTCAATGCCTTCCTTTGTTTCCAGCATGGCATTCTCAATAGCAGCTTGAATTTTAACACTATTAAAAGTGACCTCAGTGCCATCCCTCTTAATGACCTTTTTCATTCGTTCCTCCAAATTTCAATAGTTTTTGATATCTCATAAATATGACGATATCTCAACATATAGTTGTTTCATCAGTCGCAATCAACATTATATAGTATGAGTAAAAACATTTCAACTATAAAATTTGATTTTCATTTAATTTTTTCTTTTAATGTATTTAGGATTTCTTCATAGATCAGAGAAATAAAAAAAAATTTTTATCAATATGTTTACGCTATTTTTTCCCATATTTATAATTCAATTTTTTAAAAATTTTATGGATTCTTTTAGTTGGCTTTATCCTTGAAAAGTACAGAACATTCTTTTGCTTTTATTTGACTTTGTCCCTGATAATTACAGAACATCTTTTGCTTTTATTTGACTTTGTCCCTTGATAATTATATAATTATAGATATTGTTTCATTGTATTTATAATTTAAGAAAGGATTTACATATGGGAAAAACATTAGCATACAAGATCTTAGAAAACCATTTGGTAGAAGGCCAATTGATCCCGGGCAGTGAGATCACCATCAAAATGGATCAAACCTTAACTCAGGATTCCACGGGTACTATGGTGTATTTACAACTGGAAGCCATGGACGTAGAAAAGGTGAAAACGGAGCTTTCCGTAGCATATATTGATCATAATACCCTGCAAACAGGTTTTGAAAGTGCAGACGATCATGCCTTTATCAAAAGCGTTGCGGAAAGGCACGGTGTTCTGTTTTCCAAACCCGGAAACGGAATCTGCCACCAACTTCATTTAGAGAATTATGGCATTCCCGGCAAAACCCTCTTAGGTTCTGACAGTCATACTCCTACAGGAGGAGGCTTGGGCATGATTGCCATCGGTGCAGGAGGGTTGGATGTGGCCGTTGCCATGGCACAAGGAATCTACAGCCTGGTGGTTCCAAAGGTCATAAAAGTGGAGCTTACAGGAAAATTGCGTCCATGGGTATCTGCAAAGGATGTAATTCTCTACGTTCTAAAGCAACTCACCGTTAAAGGTGGCGTAGGAAAAATCGTGGAATATACAGGAGAAGGTGTAAAGTCTCTCTCTGTGACAGATCGAGCCACCATCACCAATATGGGAGCTGAACTGGGTGCTACCACCTCCATTTTCCCCAGCGATGAAAATACGAAAGCTTACTTAGCTTCCCAAGGGCGAGAAAAGGACTATGTTCCCCTATCACCTGACGAAGATGCGGTCTATGACGAAGAGCTTAAGGTGAATCTTTCTGAGCTTACCCCTTTAGCCGCTATGCCCCACAGCCCGGACAACGTGGATTCCATTAAAAATATCGGAGAAATCAAAGTAAATCAAGTAGCCATTGGAAGCTGTACCAATTCCTCTTACTCAGATTTAATGAAGGTGGCTTATATATTAAAAGGAAAAAAAGTTCATGATGATGTGAGCTTGGTCATTTCACCTGGTTCCAGTAAAATTTTGAGCAAGATGGCATCCAACGGAGCTCTTTCTCACCTCATCGATGCAGGTGCCCGTATCATAGAAAATGCTTGCGGTCCTTGTATCGGTATGGGACAATCCCCTGAATCAGGTGCGGTATCCCTCAGAACCTTCAACAGAAACTTCAAGGGAAGAAGTGGAACTTTGGATGCTCAGGTTTATCTGGTCAGCCCTGAAACCGCTGCAATTTCTGCAATTACAGGAGTGCTTACAGACGGCATGTCCACAGGTCAGGAGTTACCTCCTATTCAGGAAGAAAGCTTCAATCCTTCCTTTAACTTTATCGTATCCCCTGAGGGCAAAGACAAGAGCAATACCCCTGTGTCCATGGGTCCCAATATCAAGCCTTTCCCACAGAACACAAAACTGCCGGAGCAGGTGGAGGCTACAGTAACCCTGTTGGCAGGAGACAATATCACCACAGACGACATCATGCCTTCTGACTCCAAACTGTTGCCTTATCGTTCCAACGTTCCTTACCTCTCCAAATTTTGTTTTGGTAAGATTGATGCAGATTTTTCGGCTCGTTGTGAAGGTGCAAAGACTTGTGTCATCATCGGTGGAGATAACTATGGACAAGGTTCCAGCCGTGAACATGCTGCATTAGTACCTCTTTACTTGGGAGTAAAATTTGTATTGGCAAAATCCTTTGCTCGTATCCATAGAGCCAACTTGATTAACAGTGGAATTTTGCCCTTGGTCTTTGAAGATCCAAAGGATTACGATACCTTCCAATTGGGGGATCAATTGGTCATAGAAAATGCAAAGGAGCAGGTAAATAACCCTGTAATTACGGTAAAGAATCCCAAAACCGGCAAAGTGTACAGAGCTTTGACCAATTTCACTCAATTAGATATAGAAATGATTTTAGCAGGTGGAAAAATCAGCCAAATTAAAGGGTAATGTAAGATTAGGAACCAAGAAGAGCTGCAAGATGTATGCGAACGCTTGGGGATTGATAAGATTAGGTTAATAAATGTATGCGGAAAGGAACTAAACATGGATTACATAAATAACTTTGAAGCCATTGTAAAACAACAATTGGCTAGAATCGAAAAAATGAAAGAGGAATCAGACTTTATAGATTACAAAGCTTTGGATCAAATTATTATTGGAGTCATAGGAGGAGACGGCATTGGTCCCGCCATCACAGCCCAAGCACAAAGAGTGTTGGAAACCTTACTTGATGCAGAAGTAAAGTCCGGCAAAGTGGTGTTTAAAGTCATCGACGGTTGTACCATCGAAAGAAGAGCTGCGGAAGGAAAAGCAATTCCCGAGGATGTACTTCTGGAAATCAAAAAATGTCATGTACTGCTGAAAGGTCCCACCACTACCCCCAGAAAGGGAGATCCTTGGGCGAATGTGGAGAGCGCCAACGTTTCCATGAGAAAAGAGTTGGATTTATTCGCCAATGTCAGACCTGTGAAAGTGCCTGAGTTGGGAATAGACTGGACATTTTTTAGGGAAAACACGGAATGCCTGTATGCCATGGGAAGCCAGGGAGTAAATATCTCTGAGGATTTGGCCATTGATTTTAGGGTCATCACAACCCCGGGAACCGAGAGAATTGCCAGACTTGCCTTTGAATATGCCAAAGCAAACGGTAAAAAAAGGGTTACCATCGTAACCAAAGCCAATGTAGTAAAAACTACGGATGGAAAATTCTTAGATGTTTGTAAAAAGGTGGCCGCTGACTATCCTGAGATTGAGGTGGACGACTGGTATATTGATATCATGACTGCTAAGCTCATAGATGAAAAGAGAAGGGGTCAGTTTGAAGTGCTCATTTTACCTAATCTTTACGGAGATATACTCACAGATGAAGCCGCTGAATTTCAAGGCGGCGTAGGAACTGCGGGAAGTGCAAACCTAGGAAAACGATACTCCATGTTTGAAGCCATTCACGGTTCTGCCCCCAGAATGGTGGAAGAGGGTCGTGATATTTATGCAGATCCTTGCAGCGTAATCCGTGCAGGAGCTATGCTTCTATCCCACATCGGATATCAGGAACAAGCAGACAAATTATTTGAAGCCCTTGAAATCTGCACCATTACAGAAAAGAAGTTGGTGCTTACCGGCAGATCTGACGGTGCCACAGGCGCAGAATTTGCAGATTATATTTTATCTAAAATATAAACCTTATTCGTCAATCTGACAAAAACATATTACCCAAGATAATAACTAATAAAGGCGGTTCCTTTTTTGGGATACCGCCTTTATTCATGGAAACTATAACTTGTTATTTTTTATCTAATCTAACCAAACTTAAAAACTCAACTCATCATTCTTTATATCAACGATTACCTCCTCGCCATCCTTCACCTCCCCTTTGATAATTTTTGTTGCCATTTCCGTTTCAATAAACTTCTGTAAATATCGCTTTACAGGTCTGGCTCCATAAATTGGGGAATATGCCTCTTTTGCGATTAATCTCTTGGTGGATGGTGTCAGCCTTAAAGTTATCTTTCGATCATCAAGCTTCTTCTGAATTTCTAACATGGAAAGGTCGATAATCTTCTCTATTTGCGCTTCTGTCAATGGAGAAAATACTACCACATCGTCGATACGGTTGATAAACTCAGGTCTAAAGTGGCGCTTCATTTCTTCCTCAACCTTTTCCTTAACCTCCTGAGTTATAGTGCCATCCTGAGAAATGTTTTCTATGAGGTAAGGACTTCCTATGTTGGAGGTCATGATTATAATGGTGTTTTTAAAGTCAACAGTACGACCCTGATTATCCGTTAACCTTCCATCATCTAAAAGCTGTAACAAAATGTTAAATACATCAGGATGAGCTTTTTCAATTTCGTCAAAGAGAATGACGCTGTAAGGTCTCCTTCTTACGGCTTCTGTCAACTGACCCCCTTCATCGTATCCC
>CAYWVS010000079.1:0-13572 GCA_964461765.1 uncultured Anaerovorax sp. | reverse complement strand
AAAATAAATCTTTAATCATCTGAGACATGGTTTCCACATCTTTATCATTGATTCCGATAATGATATCCCCCTCTTTCATCCCGGCAGCCGCCGCCGGAGAACCCGTATATATTTGAGAGATAAATACACCTTTTTTTGCATCAAACTTTTGATCAGGATAAGTAGCGATCAGCTCTTCCATGCTCACGCCTCTGATACCTAAATATGCTCGTTTAAACTCACCCTTTTCAATAATTTCCTCTACAATGGGCTTGGCGGTGTTGATGGGAATAGCAAATCCTAGACCTTCCCCTGTCTGGGCTTTCGCCGTGTTAATACCGATTACCTGACCCTTGCTGTTGCATAATGGACCACCGCTGTTTCCTGAGTTAATGGATGCATCTGTCTGCATTAAATCGTCAATGGTGGTTCCTCTGCCATTTTGCCCTCCGGAAACGGATATGGAACGTCCAAGACCACTGATAACCCCCTGGGTAACACTTCTGTCAAAAGCTAATCCCAATGGATTTCCTATGGCCACTGCGTAAGAACCGATGCGAACCTCCTCAGAATCCCCCAGCTCTGCGGCTACTAAATTGGTCTCTTCAATTTTTACAACAGCCAAATCTATGGAGGCATCGTTCCAAAGTACACTGCCTTCAATTTCTCTGCCATCTGCCAACTGAACCATTATATTGGTGGTGGAACCATCCATAACAACATGGGAATTGGTTAAAATGTATCCGTCTTTAGAGATAATAAGACCTGTGCCCACTCCCGTTTGTACTATATTTTGCTGAAATCCAAAAAAATTAAAGGGTTCATTGGTCTTGGTGCTAATTCCTACCACCGAAGGAATTACCTTCTCTGCCACAGCTTCTGCTGTATTGACATTGCTCTCAGTTTTTATTTCAATTTTATTTTCAATAATATCCTTTGGTAACAGACTGGGTGCAAAATACAAGGCTATGAGAGCCCCTCCAAATCCTGAACCCAAGGCTAAAACAATAATCAATACTACCGCCCAAAATTTTCTAAAGCCATTTCCTTTTTTCTTGGGTGTACTCTCACTTCCCACATATATGGTATTTTCCTTCATACTCTCTTGGGGAGCCTTCTCTCTATCTATCCCCTCTGGGATTGGTTCCCTTCCCGTTTCTCTTTCGTCCATTTGACTTCCTCCCTAAATACAAATTTTTCAACAAGTATAGTCCTATATACTATATATGTAACTTAATTCGTCCCTCAGAATTGTATCGATAAAAACATGCTTGCCAATATGATAGTTTGCCTCTTCCAGTATGTTTTTTACCGTCTGGTAAGCCATTTGAGGAAAGTTATTTTCCTTGCTCAAATGTCCTAACAAGATCAACCTCCCCTTGTTCTTTTCCTGCAACAGCCTGCGAATGGTTTCCCCAGCTGTCACGTTAGATAAATGACCTTCTTCTCCCAATACCCGTTTTTTCAGAAACCAGGGATATCTCCCCATTTTCAGCATTTCCACATCATGATTGGCCTCCAAAACCAATAAATCCGCATTTAATATTTCCTCAAAAATACTTTCCGTAATGCAACCTGTATCCGTAAGTATGCTGATTTGCTTGCCGGACTTGTAAAAAGAAAAGCCTACAGGTTCTAAAGTATCATGGCTGATTTTAAAGGGCTTAACTTCAATATCCCTTACGAAAAAGGACTTTCCGGTGTCAAATACTCTGCGTTGGGACTCATTTAAGTCTTTGTTGATTCCCATCCAAGTCATTTCATTGGCATAAGCCTTCATATTTTTATTCTTTTTTAATAAGACTGTCAGACTTCTGGTGTGATCTATGTGTTCGTGGGTGATCAACAGGCTATGGACATCATTGTGATCTGTGCCGGTTTTCTCTAAACTTTCCACAATACGCTTCCCACTGATTCCCGCATCCACCAATATGGCGGTGGTTTCGCTTTTAATCAGGTAACAGTTGCCGCTACTTCCGCTGGAAAGGGAGCAAAGGTTAAGTGTCATACAATTCTCCTCTATTAATATGCTTTACTTCTATGAAGTTTATTTGTCAGTTATGTGAATTTTTTGTGATTTTTACTCAAAGGCTGAAATATGAGCTACTTTTCCTTGATTATACGTGATCCTCCAGGCCGGCAAAGCTGTATCAGAGATGGTGCTTTCCGACTCAAAGGTTTGGCGATCTAACCAATATACGATGGTTATGTCTTCAATGTATAGCTTCTCCTTTTCATCGCGATTGCTCTCCTTTGCAAAGCTCAACAGAGCCGCACTGGCAGGAATAATTTCTTGTTTAGTCTTTCCCCAGCTTACCGGTTCAATCCAGTATCTCTCCAATGCCACCACCTTGTTATTCTCCACTGTACATCGAATGAAGCTTTCCTCCAACGCGATTCCATCTACCATATTCTTATAATGGATGATGGTTTTATCCCCCAATTGCTCCAGATGGCTAAAGGTCACATTTTCTGTCCAAATCATACATTTTTTTAAAAAATGGTTTGCTATATACTGAGCATTTTTTGAATCCGAGGCTTCTATGTCAGAACCTTGCTCCTCTTGGTTTTCAATATTGCTTATAATTAAATCTTCGTCCGTGGCGCTAAACATCACAGTCAATACCGGCATTTTGCTTACTTTAGAAGGAATCTCAGCATTTACAAAGATATCTTTGCTTTCCAGATGTTGAATCAAAGCACTCTCATCCTCATTGGTTAAATTATTTTCTTTAATTACATAAACGTAGATTAAAAAAATGTTGGTTAATAAAAGTGCAACTATTAATATATTTTTTGCCTTTGTCCAATCCATTTAAACACCATCACTTCTTTTCATTCATAACCGTGGTAGTGAAGCAAAGAGGCTTCCAATCGTACAGGTCAAAATAAATTTCACATCCCTCGGTCTCGACTACCCAAGCCGGATAGATAACGGAACCAGAATTATCGGCATTCTCCAGCTTCATATATGCCGTTTCCACACCTTTAATAGCCTTTGCCACAGCTTCAAGGGTATTTTCCACCCCTGACTCCTTACCTTTTTCAGTCTCACCTATTGCTTGCCCGATATACTGATAGTTCTGCGCCAACATATTAATGGCGGATAAAGCTTCCTGCTGCAATGCTCTATCGTAACCTAAATCAATTGGATATTCCAAGTCAATTACATTTCTGTAATAGTAGGTTACTTGTCCCCCCATGACCTCCACTTCTATGACTTCGCCATTCTCATATTGGAGTTTTCTGTTGTCTATTAGTTGCCCGAAAGTAAACCTGTATCCCTTCTGTCCTTTTGCCCCTTCCCCTACATCCTTTAAGTATAACTGCATGGGCTCCCCACTTGCCGTATCTAATCCCCCATTTTGTCCGATGAACTTCACCGCGATATTTAAGGCTTCAAAATATTTCTTAGGGGTATAGTTTTCCCCGTCAAACTCTTCCCTGTATTCCATGCTGCCATCTACGTTGACTACAAAAACCTTTTCCCCGTACCCATACATATAGATGACCTTCCCGCTGTTTTCAGTAATTTTACGAATAAAGTCAAAGCTTTCTCCAAAAAATTTTTTCGCAATATGATTAATGGTTTCTTGATCCGAAGGATAGACTTCTTGTTTATAGGAATAGGGAGCGGCTTCAATATCTAATACAACAGGGATTAAGGTGTTGTTTTCAATGCCTAAAAAGGTACCCAATGGGTAATAAATGTCATGACCACTCTCCTCCGTCTCTAAGATAATTCGCTTAAAGTTTGTCATATCCTTATCGGAAAAAAGGCGGTAGTATTTATTTTTCAGACTATCCTTGATAAAGATGCTTTCAGCACTGCCCTCGGAATAAGCAATTTGGCTGATATTTTCTACTCCATTGTAGGAAGTAGGTTTTTTTATTTGATAAAAATCACAGAATTCGCCAAAAGGCATGGAGTAAGAAAATTCGGCTTTGATGTAACGAAAATCGAAGATTTGATTGTATTGAAGCTCCGTGATTTCTTCCGTCAATATGTTTTCGGAGTTGCTAAACTTTCTAAATTCTCGGACTATATCTGACTTTTGACTTTGCTCTCCCCCATACCACAGGTTTTGCTTTTCTATGGGTAGGATACAGTAGTTTTCCCCACCGAAGGATAAAACGATTTGATCCGGCATGATAACTTCAGTAACGGGAGGGATTTCAACATTGTTAATTACAGGAGTCGTTTTAAATCGCTCAAAAGGGGTTTGATACCAATAGAAATATAAAAGTAGTATCGTGGATAATGACAATACTACTATTATGGCCGTCTTTATATTCTCCATCGCTTTATGGCTTACATTCATCATTTCCTCTGATCATTCATTAGCTGCCAAAGATTGACTTTAGTATATTCTGCAAAAATTGAAAGGTTCCTGACTGCTGATTTTCAAATAATTTTTCATCCGACTCTACCTTTGTCTTTACGCCAAAGGTGCTTTCTCTGGAATAAATCACTTTACCGGCACCGTCTAAGGTATCCACCCTAAGCCTGTAGAGCCCGGGCTTTATGCCGTTTACTTGCTTTGTACAAAATGTTAAATTATTGGTTGTGGTAAAAGTAGCCGGTAGCATAGCTCCGGATTGCAATGTTTGTATATTTTCTTTTTTGGGAACCTTGCCTTGAGCTACTTGATTCAGATCTATACTGGAAGAAACACCATTTATCACTTCTTTGTCCTCAAATAGAGTAATTTTAATGATTTTTGGTTGTGTTACTTTTACAGAAATGAGAATATTGGATGAAGTGGTAGTGCTTTGATGTACAGGATTTACAATAATGACTGCCGGATCCACTGCTGCAAATGCACTGGTGGTAGTGCATAAAATCAATAGCAAAACCATAAAAACAAGAGTTATTTTTTTCACCATACTCTCCTTTCTTCTAAAATTTTCAAGACAAAATGGATATTTTTACCATATCACATTTATATTCATGCTATTATAATTGTATATTCAATTAATACGTAACAGTATACCCTATGATTATTACAAAGGTGTTACATAGGGTTTAACTTATGTTTACATTCTATTCCCCCGGCGTCTAATGGTTGGAACGATGAGCCTAGAACCTTTGTCTTTGGAATAAGAATTTAGGTTTTAGTCCATAGATTTTAACCCATAGTTGCATATTTTTATTAAGTTTGGTAAGATGGTATTATCCTTTGTAGTTAGGTCTACATAATTCAATCTTAAACGAAAATTTATCCCGGAAAGGAATACTATGAAAGTAATAAACATATATACGGATGGGGCATGCTCCGGAAATCAAAACAAAGAGAATGTGGGTGGATATGGAGCTATTTTGGAATACGGTCCACATAAAAAGGAACTTTGTGGCGGTGAAATAAATACCACCAATAACCGCATGGAGATGAAAGCCTTACTCGAAGCCTTAAAGCTTTTGAAAAGCAACGAACATGAGATCCATATTTTTTCTGACAGCTCCTATTTAATGAATTGCTTTCGAGAAAAATGGTATGTAAAATGGGAAAAAAACAATTGGATTTCCTCAAAAAAAAACCCCGTGGAAAATCAGGATTTATGGGAACAATTGATAGTCTATGTGAAGGAATATAAAATGAGGTTTTTTAGGGTGAAGGGACACGTAAACTTAGATAGCGGGAAAACCAACATTGATTCTTTATATAAAAAATTCAAAGAATGGAATGGGACAAGCTTTACCCTTGAGGATTTTTTATACATTACAAAAATGAACAATCGAGCTGATGCCTTGGCCAATGAAGGCATGGACCAAGTCAGAGGCTGATTTTGCCCTAAACTTTACACTGCTTCCGCAATCAGCACTGCCATATCGTCTAAAGGTGATACACCTGCAAAGGCAGCCGCCCTTTGGATGATCTTTCCGCAGATTAACTTATTATCATTCGTATTTGATTCCTCCAATACCTCCATGATCCCCTCAGATCCAAACTGATTTTTTAATACCCTGCTATAAGATTCCGAAATTCCGTCCGTATAAAAAATGATCTTTTCCCCCTTCTCAAGCTTTACTTCCACTTCTTCATGATGGGTCTCAGAAAAGATAGAACAAACGGGAATACCTTTTACCTGAATTTCAGAGATTTTTCCACCTGCGTTTATCTTAATGGGCAAGCAATTATGACCTGCATTTGCAAAGGTTATCTTTCCAGTACTTTTATCATAAATGGCACATAAAAAAGTAAAATAATTTTCGATATTTGTATGTAAATCTCCATAGCTTTTGAAAAGCTCTTCCAAAATATCCTTAAGCCCTATGTTTTCTTTCTTAACAATGCCCCTAATGACTTGTCGTACAAATATGGTCAACAAGGAGGATTTTACCCCGTGACCAGCAATATCGGCAATATAAAGAAATACCCTGTTTTCATCTAATTGAACAATGTCAAAGAAATCTCCCCCCAAGTCTTCGCTCTGAACATACAAGGAGTTTATTTTCAAGCAATTCCAATAAGTATCGTCCAATGGCAATGCGCGATATTGTATTTGCTTAGCAAACCTAATGTCTTCCTTTAGTTTTTCATAATGTTTTAAAAGCTCTAGCTCAGTCCTTTTTTGATCAGTTATATCGTGAATAAGCTCTATGGAATAGTTGTTATCTTCCTCCAAGCTTACAGGGGATGACATGAGCTTGTAATATTTACCGTCAATCTCCACATCTTTTTGATCCGGCTTGCCGGTTTGTTTAGCTTGAGAAGTAATACAATTCTCACAGGTATGATCGCCACCCAACAAATCAAAACAGCAGGTTCCTAAGGTATGCCCAAATTTGGATCGCATTTTTTGATTCATATAAATTACTCGGTGCTGAGAATCCATCACCCGAACCATATATTCCATATTCTCTATGACTTCATGCATTAAGCCCATGTTATTCTTGATACCCATTTTGTTTTCCTTCTAAATACTCTATTAACTTCTGTATTCCCTCTATGTAGGAATCTATCCCTTTCCCTGCAATTTGTTGAATGCACACATCCTTTATGACGGATATTTTCCGAAATGGTTCCCTGCTTTCAATATTACTCAGGTGAACTTCTACCGTAGGCACCTCTGCCGATGAAACGGCATCCCTAATGGCAATGCTGTAATGGGTGTAAGCCGCAGGATTTATGACGATTCCATCATACTTTCCACGAGCCTCTTGAATCTTGTCCACAATGTGACCTTCATGATTGGATTGAAAAAATTTTATCTTTAAATCTTCTTGTTCTTTAAAGTAACCTTCAATGGTCTCATTGATTTCCTCTAAGGATTTGTGACCGTAAATAGTTGGTTCCCTGAGCCCCAGCATATTCAGATTAGGTCCGTTGATTACCAGAATCTTCATTTATACCCCTTCCTTTGTCTTAATGCTTTTTTTGCCTAATTTAATACTTTTTCGGCCGGCTTAATATCCTTTTAATTTCGCCTTAGTTTCGGCTGATTTTACTTTACTTTCATAAAAACCTACCATTGAATCATCAATGATAGGTTTTCATAAGTAATGATTATTTGTTTACCCCATGGTTTGATAATCATTTATCACTGAATCATTGCTGTGATTCTACCCATTTGCAATCACTATAGCTTGATAATTCCAAAACCTGATAAAAGAATTACGATGATAGCCAGTGGTGCGACAAATTTAACCAGTATAGAGTAGATTGGTTTTAAAGCAAATGCATACTTTCCACCGGAAGATATTTCTTCTGATGCTTTATCCACTCCCCAGAACCATCCTAAGAAGATACAGAAGAACAGTGCTCCCACAGGCATCAACAATCTGTCTGTCAAGAACTCGAGGAAGTCTCCCAATCCGGGATAGGTAACTCCGGAGGCATCCAACCATATGCCCTTTAAGCCTGCATATGCCTGAGAAACTGTATAGAAGATACCGATGGTAAACATGATAATTGCAACTACGATTGTCGTTGAAGTTCTGCTAAATTTAAGCTCTTCGCAGACATAAGCTACAGTTCCTTCTAAAATGGACATAGCTGAAGTTAGTGCTGCAAAGAAAAGTAAAACGTAAAATAAGAAACCGAAGAAAGATCCCAATGGCAATCCTTGGAATACAGAAGCTAGAGAAATAAACGCAAAGCCTCCACCGGATCCTACTTCAAGTCCTGAAACCAGAACAGCAGGAATAATAGCCAACCCTGCAATCAACGCTACCAAGGTATCCAAAGTACATACAGTAAAGGTGTTCTTAACAAGGTTTTCTTCTTTCGCAAGATACGATCCATAAGTACACATTACACCCATGCCCAAGGACAAGGAGAAAAATGCCTGGCCCAAAGCAGCATTGAAATTAGCTCCTGTAAGAGCTCCAAAGTCAACCGTTAGGAATCCTGCGATGGCCTCGCTTGCTCCCGGTAAAGTTACTGCACGAGCTGCTATAACAATGAGAAGTACAAATAATGCCGGCATCAATACCTTATTGACTTTCTCAATACCTCCCGCAACTCCTTTAGTAATGACAAAAGCTACGATAGCCATAAAAATAATAGGATAAATAATTGCCGCTTCTACTGGAAAGCTTCCATTCGCTCCCAGAAAGTTTAAAAAATAAGATGTTGGATCATCATAGATGGTACCTGATTGAACTGCATAACCAACCACATATTTCAGCACCCATCCACCAACGTGGCTGTAATAGCACATGATTACAAATCCAGTTAGAATTCCCATGCCTCCAACCCATGTAAACCTCTTATCCAAGGTTTTGAATGCACCAACGCAGTTTTGATGCGTTTTTCTACCTACAGTGAACTCCGTAAGCATTACGGTGGCTCCAATAATAAAAACAATGAGGATATAAATAATAATAAATGCTCCCCCACCGTTATTGTAAGCTACCCCGGGAAATTTCCATATGTTTCCCAAGCCTACTGCCGATCCTGCTGCTGCCAGAATAAAACCAATATTCGTGGCCCATTGCCCGCGTTTTTCCATAGACATTACCTCCATTTCAAAAATTTATACATGCAAAATCCATATACATGGTAGAATTCTACTACAAGTTGAATAATTTTACAAGAAAAAAGAATTCATTATAATCAAAAATATAAAAAAAGTATTGGAAAATATCTTCAAAATAGAAAAGCCACCCCCAATAAGTCTTTCTCCCATAAAAGGTGGCTAAACATTCACGTTTCCTAAAGGATTAATGAACAATAAAATGTAGTTGGTGATACGGTTATTTCCTTGTCTTATGACATTGATATATGTTAATGGCTTCTACAAATTTCATTTATGGCTTTTATGGTGAAATCTATTTCCCTCTCGGTATTAAAAGGCCCAACGCTCAATCGCACGGCTCCAATATTCCCCGTTCCAATGGTTTCGTGTGCCAGACCTGCACAGTGAAAGCCTGCTCTGCAAGCAATTCCATATTTGCTGCTTAGAATTTCCGTCACTTCCTCACAGCTGATGCCGCTAATATTAAAAAGAATAACACCTGTTTTTAGTCCTACGTCCTGGGGTCCATATATTGTGATTTGATCTCCCATGTTCATTAATCCTATTTGCAATCTATGAATTAATTTTTCCTCATGTCTTCTGATATTTTCCATTCCTATATGGTTGATAAACTCAATGGACTTTCCCATGCCTATAATGCCTGGTGCATTCACCGTACCGGATTCCATGCTTTCGGGAAACTCCACGGGTTGGCGTAAGTCCTTGGATGCCGTACCCGTTCCCCCTTCTTTTAGGGGCTTGATGGAGATACCTTCTCTGACGTACAATGCACCTGTTCCCAAGGGGCCTAACAAGCTTTTATGACCGGGAAATGCCAATAGGTCGATGCACATTTCTTCCACATCAATGGGCAATACTCCAGCGGATTGAGATGCGTCCACCATAAATAAAATTCCTCTTTTTCTAGCTGCCGGCCCGATTTTTTCTATAGGCATAATGGTTCCAGTAACGTTGGATGCATGAGTGCAAACAATCAGTTTTGTATTCTCCTTGATGTGACCCAAAACAGCATCCGCAGTAATGCTTCCGTCCTTTTTACATTTTAGGATAGATGTTGAAATTCCTTCCTTTTCCAAAGCTTTTAAAGGTCTAAGTACTGAATTATGCTCCATTGACGTAGTCACCACATGATCCCCAGATTTTAAAACACCTTTTATTCCTAAGTTCAAGGATTCAGTAGCGTTTAAGGTAAACACGATTCTACTGTAATCCGTTATGTTGAACAACTTTCCCAACAGTTGCCGGGTCTTGTAAATGCCCTCTGCAGTTTTCATGGCCATGGCATGGCCGGATCTTCCCGGATTTCCACAATATTTTTCCATACATTGCTGCATGGCGTAATTCATTTGCCGTGGTTTTGGAAAAGTCGTCGCCCCATTATCCAGATATATCATTTTCCACCTCATATATTAAATTTATTAGTTTGATCTTGATTATTCGCTTTTTTTAATATATGCTAAAACGTAATTTCTGCTACTAATCGCGAGGAATCCTCTTGCTTACGGTACGGAGATGTAGATATGCTTCCGCATATCTTCTAATTGAGATTCCGTAATGTAAGCCAAAGGATTCCTCGCTTTTCCTTCGTAAAAAGGTGAAAAGTGCAGACTAGCTGCACTTTTATAATACATTCTTTTTCATGGTGAAGATAAAAAACCGCCTTAATTAAAAGCGGTTTTTCTTTGATTATTATTTGTGTGCCTAAAATCATAATTTTTTTGAGCATTGCTTATCAAACCATGGGTTTCAGATTATCGCTGATGATTAACTTGCATTCTGTAGCTTCCTGAACCTGCTCAACGGTGTAATCCGGGTGAAGCTCTGTCAACACTAAACCATCACTTGTGACCTCCATGACGCCCATTTCCGTTACAATCATGTCCACTACACCCACTGCCGTCAGGGGTAGGGTACATTCTTTTAAAATTTTATGAGCTCCTTTGTTGGTATGTTGCATGGCTACGATTACTTTCTTTGCACCTACCACCAAATCCATGGCACCTCCCATTCCCGGCACCATTTTGCCTGGTACAATCCAATTGGCAAGGTTTCCTTTTTCGTCTACCTGTAGGGATCCCAGTATGGTGGCGTCCACGTGTCCGCCCCTAATGATTCCGAAGGATGTGGCACTGTCAAAGAACATAGCTCCCGGTTTTACAGTTACATACTGTGCGCCGGCATTTACAAGATCAACATCTTCCTTCCCCTTTTCAGGAGCAGATCCTAATCCCAAAAATCCATTTTCAGACTGGAGGGTAATATCCACGCCTTCCGGAATAAAGTTGGCTACCATAGTGGGCATACCGATTCCCAAGTTTACCACATCTCCGTCTTTCAGTTCTTTCGCTACTCTGGATACGATGATTTCCTTTATATCTGCCATGGCTCTTCTCCTTCCACAATATAATCTACGAAGATTCCGGATGTAACTACATTATTGGGATCGATTTCTCCGGTTTCTACCACCTTTACAGCGCCTACAATCACGGTCTCAGCAGCGGTAGCGATCAAAGGATTGAAGTTCCTGGTAGCTTCATTGTATGTAGTATTTCCAAACTTATCAGTTACAGAACCTCTGACTAAAGCAAAATCTGCTTTTAATGGAAGTTCCAGCAAATAATCTTTTCCTTCCACGGTGATCACTTGTTTTCCTTCGGCTACGATGGTTCCTACTCCCGTAGGGGTCAAGAATCCACCCAGCCCTGCACCGCCAGCCCTTACTCTTTCTGCCAAGGTTCCCTGAGGCACAAGGATACATTCCAGCTTATCTTCTTCCACATCGGTATTCATCCTCTGAGCAACTTCCGGATTTAAACCTACGTGAGATGCAATCAATGTCTTTATCTGCCCGTTGGACAGCAGCTTTCCAACACCTCTTCCCGGCACTCCTGCATCATTACAGATAATGGTAAGATTTTTTACGCCTCTTTCTACCAATGCATCCATGAGAATTTCCGGTGTACCGGTAGCCATAAAGCCACCAACCATGATGACTGCTCCGTCATTAATTCCTGCCACTGCTTCAGCGGCGGTTCTCATTTTGTTAATCATAGTGTTCCTTTCTCTTTTATATTTGAAAATATTAATTGAAATATCACATTAAATACCCCTTTGAAAAATGTAATTTAAAAGAATTTTTATTAAATTAAGAATATACAATATATTATAAACTATTTCTTCCCTTATGCAAATATGAAATTGTTAATAAATTCCCAATGTTGCTAATATAATGGCGGGTATCACTGATAATACAGGCAGCAGCAAGGCAACTACAAATATATCTACATAGGAATCTTTGTGTGTCAATCCTGTAATGGATAGCAAGGTTAAAACGGCTCCGCAGTGGGGAAGAGTATCCAGTCCTCCCGATGCTATGGAGGCTACCCTATGAAAGGCTTCCGGACTGATATTGAGATCCAACGCCAATTGATAGTATTTTTCTCCCAGAGCAGACAGAGCGATTCCCATGCCACCAGACGCCGATCCCGTAGCTCCTGCCAAAATGTTAACTGCCACAGCCTCAGAAATGAGAGGGGATCCACCGATGCCTAAAAGCATTGCCGTCAAGGTCTGAAACCCCGGCACAGCCTTTACCACCGTTCCAAATCCCACCGCTGCACTGGTGTTGATAATTGCCAGCACGGAGCCTGCAGCTCCCGCATTAACGGCCTTGGAAAATCCCTTGTATTCTTTAATGTTTAGGATCATGGTAAGTAAAATCCCACAAATTAGGGAAATGACGATATCCCAATCCTTTAAGTTTAAAGTTAAAATTACAGTGATCAAGGGCAAAATGGATAAAAATGGATTAGGTAGCACAACCTCCGATGCCTTTTCTCCAGTTTCTCCTCCCTTTGGTTCCATGAATATTTCACCAGCTGCCGTTAACCTTTTTTCTTTTAAAGATAAATAGGCATACCCACATCCAAACATAAATAAGGCGGATACAGTTCCCATGATGGGTGCGGCCATAGGTGTGGTATGAAAGTAATCCATGGGAATCAAATTTTGTATCTGTGGGGTTCCGGGCACCGCTGTCATGGTAAAGGTAAACGATCCTAGGGCAATGCTGCCCGGAATTAATTTTCTGGAAATATTAGCTTCTCGGAAGAGTGCCAATGCCAAAGGATACATGGCAAACACCACTACAAACAGGCTGATGCCTCCGTAAGTAAGTACACCACATCCCACCACAACTCCTAAGATTGCTCGTTTGGCACCTAATACCTTGGTGAGGCTGTTTGCAATGGAGCGAGCAGCCCCTGTAATTTCCATCAAGTGTCCAAAGATGGCTCCCAGCATGAAGATGGGAAACCAAGCTCTGGTAAATTCTGCAAAACCGGTCATGTAGCTACCCTTGTATGCCTCTAAAAGCGGTAATCCTCCTGTAAGAGCTACCACCCCTGCGGCAATGGGTGCTACCCAAATGATAGAGTATCCCCTGTATGCTAAAAACATGATGACAACTAAGCCAATGGCAATTCCTAACATGGTCTCTCCTTTCTCAACCTGCCGTCCATCCACCATCCATGCTTAAAGCCGTTCCCGTGATGTGACTGCTGGATTCTGAACATAAAAATTTTACCGTTTCTGCTACAGCCGAAGGATCCA
>CAYWVS010000078.1:0-14139 GCA_964461765.1 uncultured Anaerovorax sp. | reverse complement strand
GTAAAGGACACTTCCAAAATCAAGTATCTTGTGAATGGAGAAAAGAAGACAGTAAGGCAAATTTACTCACAAAACAAGAAAAGACGAGGAAGAGCCAAATACCTTTTATCGGTGCATGTGGAACTTTACAGTGAGGAAAACAAGAAAGTCACGAAAATTCCAGCTAAACTTGTTTTTGTACGCAACAAGCACAAGAAAAAAGAATGGATTGCTTTAATTTCTACGGACACCAAGCTGTCAGAGGACGAAGTGGTGGCACTTTATGGCAAACGTTGGGATATTGAAGTTTTCTTCAAAATTTGTAAGTCTTACCTAAAACTCAATGGAGAATTTCAACAACTATCATACGATGCATTGGTAGCGCATACTTCCATTGTGATGGTCAGGTACATGATTATCTCAATGCAAAAACGACAGAAAGAAGACGAAAGAAGCCTTGGAGACCTGTTCTTTGCCTGTTGTGATGAAATTGCCGATATTCAATTTGAGCAAGCATTGATATTACTAATGTGTTGTCTTACAAAAACCTTGGAAGATAAGGAAATTGGATTGACGGAAGAGCAAATGAATCTAATCATAGATAAATTTATTAAGGCTCTTCCTGATCAACTCAAAAGATGCCTTGATCCATGTTTTGCAGTTGCAGTTTGATTCCCACTGATATCATATGGCTTATTTATTGATTTTTCAAGGTTCAGTGCAGTTATTTAGCTGCGAAGTTTCAGTTATATAAATTAGTTTAAATTGTTAAATCACAAGTTCTTTGCAACTACCATACACAGGTTTTTTAATTAATAGTCTACTAGAGTAGTAATAGTGTTCTAAGTGCCCACAGGGGTACAATTAGAAATAAGTTCAAATAGGAGTTTATAATTGTATAAAGAAGAAAAAGCTATGTTAAAATATTCTAATAAATACTTATTAAATAGTATAGAAATTTATACGATTGCTCTTATAAGTGCATTTGTTTTTATTAACTTGGTTGTAGGTTACAAGTTTATTTTATTAAACATTTTATTTTTTATTTGTTTTGTATTTTTTTCAATGTCATTTATATTAACTAATATAAGCACAAAAATTAAAATTCATTATTTTATTTTTATGATTATTTTATTTCTAATTCAAATAATTCCGATACTGATAAACTCCAATTATTTTTCTATTGAATATTTTGGTCAAAATATCAATATTATTGTTTCTACTATATATTTTTATATAACTTATGCAATTATTACAGAAAAATTCAAATGGAATAATAAATATTTATACGATTTTTTAATTTTCTTTGTTTTGGTCGGTCTTTTTTCTGTTGCTTACAATATAATATTTCATTTTCAGGATATACTTAAAATTCCATATATAAAGGGAGGGTATGAGTTAAATATATGCTCATTTTTTCGAGGGAGAAATCATTATGGATTTTTCTTATTTTGGGAAATTATAGCATCAATGCTTTTAATATTACATTTCAAGGTTTATAAGATATGGTATCTGTTATTTTTATTTTATGTTAATTTAATATTTACATTTTCCAGAGCTTCAATATTAGCAGCAACATTTTTTTTAATATTAATAATAATATTATCATTAAATAAAAAATATTTTCTTATTTTATTTTTTTTAGGATTAGTAATATGCGTTATTCTAATTTTTAAGCAAAACGTTTTGTCTTATGTAGTAAATTATATATTAAGAATTGAGGGTGGTAGCGCAGGCAGGATATCTAGATGGACTCGTGTTTTAAATTATTTTAAAGACAGCAACCTACTATTATTGTTTGGGGCTGGAAATGCTGGATCAAAGTCTGCTTTATATTCAATTTATAACTCGGTTTCTGCTTCGACCCAAACAGATAATACATACCTAGATATTCTTATTTCAGGTGGAATACTAAAAATTACATTTTATTTTGGAATAATAGCTTATCAATTTAAGATTATAATTTCATTATTTCGCTATAATAAAATTTTAGCGAAAGTTTTCTTTGCTAGTATAATTTCATTTTTACTGTATTGTAATTTTGAAAGTATAATTATTTTGGAGCAAGGTTTATTACCGTGGTGTGCACTATTGTATATAATTATTATTCCAAGACTTTTGTTAAATTGGTTCAATGAATCTAAATATGATAAAACACTCCTTCAATTTGAGAACTAATAATATATACATTAAATTATTTGATGTAAAATAAAAATACCTAAAATGGAAAAATAAAATTCCCCACTAGGAGGTGCGGAATTTTATCTTGCAGAAAACACATTAAATTACGGGGTTGTTTTTAAACAATTTATACTAAAATGAATTAAGATATAAAATAATAAATATTTAAAACACATATTTGCTATTAAGAATCAGTCAAAAAAGGATGGCAAAAAGAAGTGGAAATTATACTAAATATTATGAAGAAATAAATCTTTCTATTTAAATAATTATTCTGAAGAACATAGATTAAACTCAATCAAATAAATTGTTAAATTGTCAATTGTAAGTAAAAAAATAATGATAAATCAAACTGATGATGTTATTGATGAAAAAAAAATAAACTTACAAGAGGTAAGACAAGCGGTTCAACTGGAACCCTCCCTTGCATTTTATGCTGATATTAACGCAATAAGATTTAATTATTCAAATAATTTTGTGAAGGATTTAAAACAAGCAAGAATCTCAGGAATTAATAATTAAAATTATATTAAATAAAAAAAATAAAACGATATCTAAGCTTAATCATACTACTAAATTACAGAAAATTATTTAAATTTGAAGTTAATTCAAGATAAACCAGATCAATTATTAATATAAATGGTAACAGTAGAAAATTCAATTCATGAAAAGTAATTCATATTAATAAGCATTATTTAGGTGATATGAATATTTCAGCAAACTAGTTGAAAAATAATGAAAAAACGTTGAAATTAGTAACATAAGCGAGCGAACAAAAAAAGATTGGATGGTAAATTTTGGATGTAAATGTTAAAAAGTACTTGTAACGCCAATTAGCCGTTATTGGGCTATATCAAATTACCACTTGAAGTAGTAATTAGTGACTTGAAAAAAAGAAAGGAAGGAACAGATCAATGTGTTCAATCTCAATTATAATCCCACACTATAATTCCACACAACTATTAAGAAAGTTATTACACTCTATTCCTTGCTCTGATAATATACAAATCATTGTAGTTGATGACAAAAGTGATAGAGAGAGGGAGCAATGGAATGAATTAATAGTTGAAGATCAATTTAAGCATGTAGTATTTCTTGTAAATGATACGGATTTTAAAAGTGCAGGGACTTGTAGGAACATTGGACTAAATAATGCTAAAGGAAAATGGTTATTATTTGCAGATGCAGACGATTATTTTTTAGATGGTTTTTATGATATTTTAGAACAATATTTGAATCAAAATTATGAAGTGGTATTTTTTACACCTACAAGCATTTTTTTAGATACTAATAAACTTGGAGATAGACATATTTCTTATTTAAATATTATATCTAATTATTTAAATGATTGTGACTTAAAATCAGAACTTTTATTAAGATACGATTTTATTGTACCTTTCTCAAAATTATTAAAAAAAGAGTTTGTACATAAATATAACATAGTTTTTGATGAAGTAATAGCTTCCAATGATGTAATGTTTTCAACTAAAGTAGGATATTACATGAAAGAATTTTTTGTATCAACAGAAAAATTATATTGTATAACAAGAGGAAGAGGAACATTAACAGTTAACTATAGAAAAGATATATATTTCGCAAGATTAAATGTATTTTTAAACCGATCAAAATATTTACAAACAAGATTAAGTAAAAAAGAATTTGATTATTTAAATTTTACTGGAATATCTTATGTTTTAAAGGCTTATCTTTATAAATTAAACTTGAAAGAAACGGTAAATGTTATATTATTACTTAAAAAAAATAATCTTTTAAAACTTAATTTCACACCTAAGAAAATTATAAATAAAATAATACTTCGAGTAAGAAACAAAAAATACATAGTAAACAATTAAACTTTTTTAAAGATATGATTGGGAGTTGGATGTTGATATGGGACTATACGAAAGAATAATTAATAAACAAGAAAAGATAGCAGTTATTGGACTTGGGTATGTAGGACTTCCGATAGCAATTGCTTTTGCCAAAAAGGCAAATGTCATTGGTTTTGATTTAAATAAAAATAAAATTGAGTTATATAAAAATGGGAATGATCCTACCAATGAAGTTGGAAATGATGTTATTCAATATACTAAAGTTGAATTTACTTGTGATGAGAGTGAACTTAAAAAAGCAAAGTTTTATATTGTGGCAGTTCCAACACCAATAAACTTAGATAAAACACCAGATTTATCGCCCATTGAAAGTGCCAGTAGGTATGTTGGTAGAAATCTTACCAAAGGAGCCATCGTAGTTTTTGAATCTACCGTATATCCAGGTGTTACTGAAGAAGTCTGTATACCAATTTTGGAAAAAGAATCTGGGCTAAAATGTGGCATGGATTTTAAAGTTGGGTATTCACCAGAGAGAATTAATCCAGGAGATAAGTTACATAGGTTGGAGAACATCGTAAAGATTGTAGCAGGTGTGGATTCAGAATGCCTTGAAGAAATCGCTCAAATATATGGACTAGTTGCTGAAACGGGTATTTTTAAAGCTAGTTCTATTAAAGTTGCTGAGGCCGCTAAAGTAGTAGAAAATAGCCAGCGAGATATTAATATAGCGTTTATGAATGAATTAGCCATGGTGTTTGATCGAATGGGGATTGATACAAAAGAAGTTCTAAATGCTATGAATACAAAATGGAATGCTTTGAATTTTTCTCCGGGCCTTGTTGGCGGACATTGCATTGGTGTAGACCCATATTACTTTATATATGAAGCAGAGAAACTTGGTTATCACAGCCAAATTATTCTCTCGGGACGAAAGATCAACGATGGCATGGGTAAGTTTATAGCGGATGCAATTATTAAAAAACTGATATTGGCAAATAAAGTAGTTGGTCAATCTAAAATAGTTATTCTTGGAATAACTTTTAAAGAAAATGTTCCAGATACAAGAAATTCAAAGGTTGTAGATATCGTATCTTGCCTTAAAGAATATGGTATTACGCCAATTATAGTAGACCCCATAGCGAATGCGGATGAAGCAAAAAAAGAGTATGGTGTTGAATTAACCGATATTAATAGAGTAATTAATGCTGATTGTGTAGTCTTTGCAGTAGCTCATGATTGTTTTAAGCAAATGAGCTGGGATAAAATAAATGCTCTATATGGTAATCTAAATAATGATAAAATTATTATTGATGTTAGGAGCATATTTGATAGAGATGTAATAGAAATGATGGGATATAGCTATTGGAGGTTATAGTTCGAGAAAGTATTTAGTAGCAAGTACGTGATGTAACAATTAAAGAGTATTTAAAAATTATGACAAGTATCGTTAATATTTGAAAAAAAGATAAAAGGAGAAGAACAATGTGTTTAGTATCAATTATAATTCCACACTATAATTCCATACAATTATTAAGAAAGTTATTAAAATCTATTCCTTGCTCTGATGTAATAGAAATAATAGTTATAGATGACAAAAGCGATAGAGAAAAGGAACAATGGGATAAATTAATAGTTGAAGATCAATTTAAGCATGTTCTATTCCTTTCAAATTCTACTAATATAAAAAGTGCAGGGACTTGCAGGAACATTGGAATAAAATATGCAAAAGGAAAATGGCTATTATTTGCAGATGCGGATGATTATTTTTTGAATGGATTTTATGATATTATAGAAAAATATCTAAACTTAGATTATGAAGTGGTATTTTTTACACCAACAAGCATTATTTTAGATACAAATCAACTTGGAGATAGACATATTCAATATTCAAATATTATAACAAATTTTTTAAATGATAATAATTTAAAATCAGAGCTTTTATTAAAATATAATTTTCATTCACCATGCTCAAAATTAATAAAAAAAGATTTTATTAAAAAATATAAAATAGTTTTTGATGAAGTAATAGCTTCAAATGATGTAATGTTTTCAACTAAAGTCGGATATCATTTAGAAAATTTTTTTGTTTCTACAAAGGAAATATATTGCATTACGAGAGGTATAGGGTCTTTAACGGTTAATTTTAGAAAAGATATATATTTTGCAAGATTAAATGTTTTTTTTAAACAATTTAATTATTTAAAAAAAAAGTTAAGTATAATTGAATTAAATGAATTAGATTTTAATGGAAGAATGTTTATCATAAATGCTTTTTTATATAAATTAAGTATAAAAGAAATAGCTCATGTTTTATTAAAACTAAAAAAAAATAAACTTTTAAAACTCAATTTGACACCGTTGGAAATTATAAAGAAAATAAAACCTTTTATAATGCGGCAAATACGAAACAAAAAATTTATAGTACGTAATTAAAATTTTAGCATGATTAAAAGTAATAATCTGTAAAACATTTAAATTAATACATTAATCCCCACGCTATGCGTTGGAGAATAGAGTAAGCAGTATCATGTAGTCTGAAAATATAAGCCACCTATGTATAATGATATTGGTTTCGCAGACCATACCAAATGATTAAAGGAGGCAGTCTAAATGGACAATAATATTTTATCACATTGTAGGTGGAATTGCACGTATACATAGTATTTATCTATAAATACAGAAGAAAAGTACTGTATGGAAAGATAAAAAGAGATGTGGCAGAAATACTAAAGAAGTTATTCGGGATGAAAAAGGGAACGTTGGTGGAAGGAGCAGTATGTAAAGATCATAGACACATTTATGTAATCATTCCGGCCAAGTTAAGTATTTCAGAGTTCATGGGGTATCTCAAAGGGAAAAGTGCATAGATGATATTAGATAGAAATCCAGATAAAACATCAAGATGGGACAGATATTTTGGGGTAAAAGTATGCTATGTAAGATAAGAACAGTAGGGAATGTAAACGAATTAACAATCCTAGAATATATAAAAGCATAAGAAGAAAAAGATAATCAGAAAGATATCATAAAATATAATCTCTTTAGAGGTTGTAAGTGATAGAGACCTGCGAAACACACCTTTAGGTGCACTATGTAAAAAACCCTTATAGGGTTGAAAATAAACCACCTCTTGAAGGGGTGGTTAGGCAACTTCAATAATAGTGAAAGGGGAAATTTTTATGAAGGAGAATGAAAAACAAGTGTCAGCTACCCACTATGGATTTGATAGATATATTAATAAAAATAGATGGTTTTCATATTACTCCCAAATATTAGAGGTTTTAAATAGCAAAGCAGAAAATGTTCTAATAATTGGAGTAGGGGATGGTTTAGTTCCCCTTTGCATAGAAAAACTGGGGATTAAAGTTAAGACTTTTGATTTTGATATTGAATTAAATCCTGATTATGTAGGAGATATAATCAATATTAAAAATATTTTAGGAAATATCCAATTTGATTGTATTTTATGCTGTCAAGTGTTAGAGCATATTCCATATAATCATTTTAATGATATACTTAATTCCTTGGAAACTATAAGTAAAATTGTTATTCTTAGTTTACCCTATAGACACAAAACTCTACTTGGATTTTCACTTAAATTACCTAAGTTCAAGAATACTTCTAAAGTTATAACAATTCCTTGCTTTTGGAGAAAATTGGAGTTTAATGGTGAGCATTATTGGGAAATAGGCGTAAGCGGTTATTCCCTTAGAAAAGTTATTCAAGATATTAAAAATTATTTTAAAATTGAAAGAACTTATTTAGTTAAAGAAAACACATATCATAGATTTTTCATTTTAAAAGCTAATGATTTGTATAAGGGAATAAATGAACAATAATAATAAAGTTGTAACAAAAAAACACCATATAAAGCAAAAGGTGCTATCCAGTTTCTTTTGGAAACTAATGGAGCGAGTTGGGGCTAGCGGAATACAATTTATAGTTACCATTTTTCTTGCCAGGTTACTTCTTCCGACTGACTTCGGATTAATCGCAATTGCAAATGTATTGATTGCAATTCTGGATGTTTTTGTGCAAAGTGGTTTTAATGTAGCTTTGATACAAAAAAAAGATGCAGATGAGCTTGACTGGTCTACTGCATTTTATTTCAATCTATTTCTTGCGTTTATTCTATATGTTTTACTATTTATAGCTGCACCATTCATCGGATCTTTTTACGGGGAGCCATTATTAGGTTCTGTAATTCAGGTCTTATCCACAGTTCTCATAATAAATTCCATAAGCGCAAAGCTTCAAGCAATGGTCAGAAAAAATATGGAATTCAAAAAACTATTTTACAGGACATTTGGAGCGGTTCTCCCATCGGGTATCATAGGCATTTCCATGGCATATTTGGGTTATGGGGTATGGGCTTTAGTTGCTACTACCATATCTAACGCTATCTTTACTACGGTCATCTTAATGATTTCCATGCGTTGGTATCCTAAATGGATGTTTTCCTTTGAACGATTAAAATTTATCTATTCTTTTGGATGGAAGATGCTGATAACAGGTTTATTAAACTCTTTATTTTTAAATATAAGAATGTTAATTATCGGAAAAATGTTTTCCCCTGCTGTACTTGGATACTACAAAAAAGGGGAAGAATTTTCGGGATTTGCAAGATCCAATGTCAGTTCTGTCATAGAAGCTGTGATGTTTCCCGCATATGCACTGATGCAGGACGACAGAAATAAGCTAAAGCAAATGCTCAGAAGAACCATTTCTCTGAATTTGTTTGTATTATGCCCCATGCTCGTTGGAATAGCAACGGTAGGGAAATCACTTGTAATTGTAATATTGACAGAAAAGTGGCTACCTTGTGTCCCTTTTCTACAGATTTTATGTTTTGCCAGCATATTTATACCCATGGTTACCTCAGAGATTCAGGTGCTTACTGCAATTGGGCGCAGTGACATGGTGATGAAGTTAAATCTCATGAAAAAGGGAATTGCAATGGGAATCCTTTTGATATCCATGTTTTATGATGCTTATGTTATCGCATTTGGTATGATTGTTTCCTCTGTCGTAGACATCATCGTACATTTGAAACCCAATAGTGAACTTTTTCAGTATACGGCTAGGGAACAAATGCAGGATATCCTTCCTCCTTTAGGAATTTCATTAATTATGGGAACCTTTGTTTATTTGGTAGGGTTTATTCCTATAAATATGTATTTACTTTTAGCTCTGCAGGTTGTATCAGGGGTTGGTTTCTATGTGCTTTTAGCCCACTTGCTGAAAATAGAACCGTATGGATATCTTTTAAGGCATATTAAGGAGTATTTAGGGAGAAAAAAACCAGTAAATTGATGGAAGTAAAAACAATTTGAGGTTACAGAATTTTTTTAAAGGAGCAATATACTATGAAATTGAAATTAACCATCGCTGGAACAGGGTATGTCGGCCTTTCCAATGCAGTGCTATTAGCACAGTACAATGAAGTGACAGCGCTAGATGTCATTCAAGAAAAAGTTGATAAGATTAATAACAAACAATCTCCAATTCTTGACCAGGAGATAGAAGAGTATATCGCCACAAGGAATCTGAATTTGACGGCAACTACCGATAGCTACAAAGCATTCAAAGATGCTGATTATGTCATAATTTCAACTCCTACAAATTACGACCCTGAGAAGAATTATTTTAATACCAGATCGGTTGAATCGGTGATTGCTACTGTTTTGTCTATCAATCCTGAAGCGGTAATGATCATTAAATCAACGGTACCCGTAGGTTATACTGAAAAGGTTAAAAAGAAGTTTGAAACGGACAATCTCTTTTTTTCCCCGGAATTCTTAAGGGAAGGGAAGGCCCTTTATGATAATCTTTTTCCTTCAAGAATTGTTATAGGCGAACAATCGGAACGGGCAAGGGTCTTTGCTGGGCTTTTGGTGCAAAGTGCCTTGAAAAAGGACATTCCTATTCTTTATACCAATTCCACGGAAGCAGAAGCTATAAAGCTTTTCTCAAATACATATCTGGCACTGAGAGTGGCTTATTTTAATGAGTTGGATACTTATGCTGAGATCAGAGGATTAAACACCAAACAAATCATCGACGGTGTAGGTCTGGATCCACGCATCGGTAATCACTACAATAATCCATCCTTTGGGTATGGTGGGTACTGTCTGCCCAAGGATACGAAGCAGCTTTTAGCCAATTATGTGGACGTTCCTCAAAATATTATGTCTGCCATTGTGGATGCCAATCGAACCAGAAAAGACCACATTGCGGAAATGATCCTTAAGAGAGAACCAAGGGTGGTTGGTATTTATCGTTTAACAATGAAATCGGAATCAGATAACTTCCGCCAATCTGCCATTCAAGGTGTGATGAAACGGATCAAGGCGAAGGGGATTGAAGTAGTGGTGTATGAGCCAACTCTGAAAGAGGATGTCTTTTTTAATTCAAGAGTGATGAGAGATATTAAAGAGTTTAAGAAAATCTCGGATGTAATCGTTGCAAACAGAATCACTGATGAGATCAAAGATGCTGAAGAGAAAGTGTATACCAGAGATTTATTTGGCAGGGATTAGAAGGTATATGATGTATTTATAATTGTTTCGATATGGGTAGAGGGTACGTCTAAATATTCCCATGAGTGAAAGACATCTGCCCGGATGACTTGTATCGCAATAGTACAGTTTATATGATGAATAGTTCTAAATAAAGTTTAGTGAAAATCACAAATTTCAATTCAGTGTCAAATATAAATCCTAATTTGTATGGATTGGATCGTTGGGAAACACCCTTCAGCTTAACCCAACAGCCAATCCAAAGCATTTAACCTGCGTACACCGTTATAGACAGCGGGTGGGTCTTCGTCAAGGGTCAGCAGAAATTTTTGATTATGGTCTTTGACGGAATCCAGAGAACCCAATTCTCTCTTTAGAGTAGCTTCATCCCGTACAGATAAGGCCACCTGATAGTACTCCTGTATATCGCCCTTTTGGGCCACAAAATCTACCTCCTTTGTACCTACTTTGCCCACAAAGACATGATAACCCCTCCTTAAAAGTTCCAGATAAATCACGTTTTCTAAAAGCCTACCGCTATCCGACATCTTATTACCTAACAAATAAAACCGAAGTCCAACATCACATAAATAGTATTTTTCATTGGTTTTTAAATATTCTTTACCTTTTATATCGTATCTTTTAGCTTGATACAAGATGAAGGCTTCTGTTAACGTAGTGATATAAGACTCTACCGTGTGAGTGGAGATTTCTTTTTATAATTGGATATTTTTACTCACTGGAAACGGATATTTAGTTGCAATAATACAGGTTACAGTGTAAAATTAAATTGAATAAAATAAAAATCAAATAATCATATATTGAAAAACATAAGATAGTAATGAAGCATGCCAAGTTCAATATACAATCCATGAAGTAGATTATTATGGACACCTTAAGGAAATGCCAATGGCAAAAATGCATACTATTGAATAGTCAAGTTACAAAAGGCGGTCAGAGATTTGTCTATTTAAGGAAAGAGTAATAAAAAACTCATAAAAATGAAAGGCCAATCATGAAAAAAAATAAAAACAGATTTATTAGGATCCTTACCCTTTTATTGGCAGTGTGCCTTACCTTGGCGCCCCTGGGACAAAGAAATTACGTTTTAGCAGCACCGAAATCTTTTCCGGAGAACTATGAAATATTAGCAGCAAAACAATTGTACGAACAGTGGTTAAAGAATAAAAATCAACCTACCAATACCTTAAAGTTGGTATCCAATGATAGCAGCCTAATTAAAGGGCTTCCTTTTAATGTTTTCCATGCAAACTCCGATAAATACTTAGAAAGGATCAGTACCATTATGGAAATGGCAATCCCCATTTCCCATTTGTATCATTCTTACAGTTTAAAATATCTTGAAACCAAATCCAGCAAAACCTGTAATTACTTAGACACCATCATTAAAATTGAGCAATTTGATAAATTTCTAGCGGTTCAGCCCAAGGTAAATGCCATTGCATCAGGCATTATGAGTCAAGCCTCTACCGACAGGGAGAGAGTTGCCTTGGCAAATCAGTATTTAGTTGAAAATATAACCTACGATACCACCCTAGGCGCAGGTTTACCCGAGGGGGATTCCAGAGTATGGGAAGTTTGGGGAGCCTTAAATGACGGGGTAGCCGTGTGCAGTGGATACTCAAATGCCTTTTTTTTGCTGTGTAATGCCATGAATATTCCCGTTGTTTCCGTGGTGGGATATATGGATCGAAAGGATCCCAATGATCCTAATGAAATAGGGCACGAATGGAACGAAGTGTTTATTGAAAATCGGTGGTACTGCGTAGATGTGACAGCCAATGATCCCGTTATTGTGGGGGGGAGCATGAGTGATGCTGAAAAAAATAGGCGATATTCAAAGAGCTTTCTTCTGGTAGATAAAAGTAAGCTGGTTTCAGAAAAGTATGAATGGGAGGAAAAAACCTTAAATACTGTAAAGGAAATAGTGTATCCCAATTTGGTTGAGGATAAGGCAGATATTCTGAAAAGCAAGGGAATGTTTGCAGGAGACGATCGCGGCTATCGGCTGAATGATCAACTGAACAGAGCAGAGATGGCCGTTATGCTTTCCAGAATCACAGGAGGCACCGATGAAATAGCAAATAACAGTGAATATTATGCGTCCTTATGCACCTTTACAGATGTACCCGATTGGGCGAAGGCACAAGTAGGATACTGTGTGAACAAAGGGTTATTACAAGGAATTGGAAATCAATTATTTGGAGCAGATAATACAGCGACCAAAAAAGATTATTGCACGGTGGTTTTGAGAGCCAAGGGCATCACCGCAGGATATGACTACAATACAGCCATGGACAAAGCATACCAATTAGGGTATTTAAGCGAATACCGATGGTTGACTACAACCCTCAATAGAGCTGACGTGGTTGCCATCACATATAATTTGCTTTAATAATTTTAATGATACAAAGTTATACTTAAAGAAAAATTATTAATAGGTGGTTAAAATGAGTTTTTTAGAAGTAGAAAGTCTTCCTGAGAATAAGAGCGTCAACTTAGTACCCTTGGATCATATTGAGGGCTTTGACGTTCGCCCAGGCTTTTATCGCATCAACGGTGCCATGGCGATCCCTTGCGGTATTAATTTTACAATTCATTCCCATTATGCAACTTCCTGCGAATTACTTCTTTTCTACAGGGGTCAAAAGGAGCCTTACGCTGTTTTGGAGTTTCCGGAAAGCTATAAAATTGGAAACGTTTACTCCATGATCGTCTTTGGATTAAACATGGAAGAATTCGAGTATGCCTATCGAGTAAAAGGTCCCTATATACCGGAACGAGGCATCATTTTTGATGCTACGAAATACCTGTTGGATCCTTACGCAAAGGCGGTGGTAGGACAAAGCCTTTGGGGAGTAGAACGCAGTCAGGAGCACAGCTATAAAGCCAGAGTCGTAAGGGATGATTTTGATTGGGGAAATTTTAAAGCACCTCGTATTCCCATGAATGATTTAATCATTTACGAATTGCATACCAGAGGTTTCACCAAGCATAGTAGTTCTCAGGTAAAATATCCGGGAACCTTTGCAGGTTTAGCTGAAAAAATTCCGTATCTTAAAGATCTGGGCATTAATTGTGTAGAACTGATGCCCATCTTTGAATTTGATGAAATGCGTGATTGCAGAGAGGTGGGAGGAAATCATCTGATTGACTACTGGGGATACAATACAGTCTGTTTCTTTGCACCAAATACCAGTTATGCAGCTAGTAGAGAATTTAATAGAGAAGGCAATGAGCTGAAGCAAATGATTAAGACCTTCAATGAAAATGGTATAGAAGTTATTTTAGATGTAGTCTTTAATCACACGGCAGAAGGCAATGAACATGGTCCCTATTTTTCTTTTAAAGGTTTTGATAATAATATTTACTACATGTTGACTCCGGATGGGTACTACTATAATTTCAGCGGGTGCGGAAATACTTTGAATTGCAACCATCCCATCGTACAGCAATTGATTTTGGAATGCTTGCGATATTGGGTAACAGAATATAGAGTCAGCGGCTTTCGATTTGATTTAGCATCCATATTAGGTAGAAATGAAGACGGCTCGCCCATGAGCAGTCCCCCCTTATTGCAACATTTGGCATTTGATCCCATCCTTGGC
>CAYWVS010000077.1:0-14402 GCA_964461765.1 uncultured Anaerovorax sp. | reverse complement strand
AATATCGTCAAAGACGATATTGAGGTCATATCAAAGAACGTACCTTGCAAAGAGTCGCCCCTTGCGGGTGACATATGGAAATAGGAATCTTTGATTCCGTCATTTCCACGTTTTTCATTTTGAAGGGCGGCTGGGTAGTTGGGTAATGATTACCGCAATAAACATTAGTACACATCCTAACCATTCTCTGGTGGAAAGCATTTCGTTAAGAACTAGGACACCCCCCAAGGCGCCAAATACGGCTTCTGTACTGAGTATGATGGATGCGGCGGTAGGACTGGCGTGTTTTTGCCCCAGACCTTGAAAGGTAAAGGCTATAGCTGAAGAAAAAATTCCTACGTACAGCAGAGCAGGGGCGGCTTGGATAATAGCATTCCAGGTGATTTCCTCTCTGAAAATAGATATGACAAGGCTGAGAACCCCTGAAACTATGAATTGAACGCAGATCAGCTTTGGTACGCTGACTTTAGGAGCGTAGTAATCCATACATAGTATATGGGCTGCCCAGAAACCTGCACCTATGAGAACTACAAAGTCACCAAAGGATATGGTCAATTTTTCGGTGATACATAAAAAATATAGACCAAAGGTGGCAATAATCACTCCAATCCATGCATTTAAACCTACTTTATGTTTCAAGAATAAACCGGATAATGGAACTAAGACAATATATAAAGTGGTAATAAACCCTGTTTTGGCCGCCGTTGTAAAGACTAATCCCACTTGCTGAAAGTTAGCGGCAAAAAAAACCACTAAACCGCAGGCAATTCCACCCTGAAATAAATATCGGCGGTCTTGTTGCATATTCAATTCCGCATCCTCTGAGGTTATAGGATTTGCTGAATCCATATTTACTGCTTTTGAAGCCACACTATTCATTTTTGAATCTACATATTCTATATTGTTTTTCAATTTTAAATCATATTCTAATTCACTTTTCAATTTTGAATTAATATCCGAATCACTTTTTAGTTTAGAATTAATATCTACTGACTCACTTTTTAATTTAGAATTAATATCTACTGACTCAATATTTAATTTTGAATTTTCATTTTCTGACTCAATGTTTAATTTTTCAGGCTCTTTATTACGCTTGGAGAATCTTTCTGTAATGAGGATAATGGGTATTAAGGCAAGAGAACCTATAAGCATCCTTAACCCACTGAATAAAAAAGGACCAATATGCTCCATACCGGAACGCTGAGCCACAAATGCAAACCCCCAGATCATTGCCGTCAAGGTTAAAAAAATCGTAGATTGTATTTTTTTGTTCATCCGCTACCACCTTATAATTAGAGTTCTCCATAAATAATTCACCAGTTCATTTTAACAGAATTGTAGCGAGTTGTATAGATGTATAATATTAATAGATATTTTACCTGTCTATCATAAAACCTACCATAATATTTCTTGAAATGACAAATAGAATAAGGCATAATGTAGATAAATGTTGTTATTTTAACTATTTAAAATATTAAAAATTATTATAAGAGGTACATATGGAAAAAATAAAGCAAAATTGGAGTATTTTAGTTAACAAACATACTAATCTTTTTATTGTTCTCACTATTATTATTATAAACATTCTGTTGATCATTCTTTCCGGAATAATTTTAAATGCACTTTTTCCAACGTACTTTGAGGATATCTACAACGCATTTTTTATCTGCTTCCAGATGGTCATTGATCCAGGGTTTTTGCCCGTAGATGGTGGCACCGTTCTTACCTTAGTAGCTGTATTTGTGGTCATTTTTGGCATGATTATCTTTGCAGGTGGTATCATCGGATATGCTGCCAACTTAATTGGCACTTACATGGAAGCTGTTAAAACCGGTAACAAGAAACTATATCTCTCCAACCACCTTTTAATTATCAATTGGAATAGCAGAGCAGTGGAAATCATTGCCGAAGAGATGTATAAAGGCAATAGTAACAATATTTTAGTATTTGTAAGCCAAAATAGAGATTCCATAAAAGAAGAAATTCAAAATAAACTGTTTGAAGTAAAAGATGAAAATCGTAAGATTGGTAAGGTAAATGTATTTGTAAAAGAGGGGGATCCTTTTTCCTTTAAGGACTTGACGGATATGGGTGTGCAAAGAGCTCACTCCATCATCATTTTGGATAACGATGCATATAACTACGTAAAGAGCACAGACAAAAACATTCATGTCAATACTACACCTATAAAAATTTTAATGTTACTTTCTCAACTTAAGCTTTCTCAAGAGCAGACAATCATCATAGAAAGTTCCAACAAGTGGACAAGCGAGCTGATTTCCGATATTATGGAAAAATCTGAAGACGATATCGTTCCCTTATTAGCAGACCAAATTTTAGGACGCATTACAGGGCAGTCAGCCATGATGCCTGAGCTAAACCTGATTTACAATGAAGTAATGAGTCATAAGGGCAAGGAATTTTATGCTTTTCCTACCGAATTTACCCTAGGCGATGAAGCAAAAGCTATTGAATCCTATTTACAAAATCATAACCACGGTGTTCCTCTGTCCATAATGGAAACAGAGGATGGGAATATGCTCTATGTCATGGGAGAAGAGCAAACAAGGGCAAGGGAAACCTGTCAATATCAATACCAGGATGTTTCATTAGAAGTCAATGACCATTATAAATATGAGCATAAGAACATCTTGATTTTAGGAAAAAACAGCAATCAGCAGTATATTTTCGACACCTTCCAAGACTTCCGCACAGAGCACGGAGATGTGGTTCATATCGACTTGATTACCACGGATGAAGGACTGGAAATGAGCAACGATGAAGCTTATGTGTCCAAGCACATGATCCAAAGTGAATTTGATTATGAAGGCATGAGCCAAGTGGTGGGTAAATTGCTATCAGAAAAGAAAATCAATACTATACTGATTTTATCAGATGATTTGGTGTTGAAGGATAATCAGGACTCCATTTCCTTAGTGTATCTCATCTACATACAGAAAATATTATCAAATCACAAGGCTTTGGCTTACAAACCGGATATCATTGTAGAATTGCTCAACCCCAGACACTTTGATATCGCAAGCCAATACAGCGTTGATAATGTAATTATCAGCAACCGATACGTAAGCAAATTGATAACACAAATTGGTGACAATCGAGATTTATTTGTATTTTTTCAAGATTTGCTTTCCTACGATACGAATACAGAAGAAATTGCCAAAGAAAAGTTTGATAGTAAAGAAATCTATATAAAATTAGCCTCTGAGTTTTACACCAAAATGCCTGAGATCTGTTCAGCTAAGGATTTGGTGGTGGCTACTTATCAAAAATCTCCAAAAGACAATCGATCCATACTTTTAGGATATATTCGCCCCTTTATCAGTGATGAGGAGTCTGGAAAAGACGTATTCAATGGTGAAGGTGAAGAGGCAAGAGGTGGCAGATTAGTATTGTTTGGAAACCATATGGATCAACAGGCGATTTCCTTAAAGCCTACAGATAAGTTGGTAATATTTAGTAACCATTAGACCGGGGCGGATAATATTCGCCTCACTCTCTGACAATTACCCCTTCAAAAAATAAAGGATTTCTCAACTTACAAACTAAAAAAGGGCTTGACAAACCGATTCTATTGGTTACAATAGATATATAGATAGTATGATCTGTTTCAGGGCGAGGTTAGATTCCTCACCGGCGGTAATGAGCTTTTGCTACGAGTCCGCGAGCCGAAAGGCAGAGTTGGGTGCGATTCCCATACCGACGGTATAGTCCGGATGAAAGAAACGCAAGACATAATTTTTTATGTGTGCAAAACCCCCGGAAACAATTCCGGGCTTTTTTTCGCAATAAAATAAGACCTGACAGATTCCCTAATTTTATTTAAGGAGGAATTTGAAATGAATGACAAAAATGTAAAAAACAAAACCGTAGTGTTAGCCAAAATGGGTATGTTGGTGGCCATTTCCATAGTTCTCGTATACCTTGTCCACTTTCCCATTTTTCCGGCGGTACCCTATTTAGAGTACGATCCGGCAGATATTTCCATCTTCATAGGAACCTTTGCCTTCGGTCCCATTGCAGGGATTTTGCTGACTTGTGTTACCGCTGTGATACAAGGGGTTACCGTAAGTGCCACAGGACATACCTATGGGATTATCATGCATATTTTAGCCACAGGGTCTTTCGTGTTGGTGGCGGGGAACATCTATAAAAGAATGAAGAGCAAAAAAGGCGCCCTTATAGCTTTGGGGGCAGGGACCATTACCATGGTGGTGGTCATGTATTTTGCAAATTTAGTGGTGACACCTCTATACACAGGACTTCCTCTGGATGCCATAAAAGGTCTTATGCCCTTTATTTTAGCCTTTAATTTGGTTAAGGCAGGAATAAATTCAGTGGTAACATTTCTTTTATATAAAAGAATTTCCCAGTTTTTGCATAAATAAATGTTTTAGTATTTGTAAAAGTTTAATATAAAATATATCCTTAAAAAGAACATTGGTTTCTGGGTTTTCTGAACTAAAAGCAAGACGATAGCCCTTTTCACAAGTCTCTTTCTATGATAATATAGAATAATTGCACAGGAAAGATAATACAAAATGGAACAATTATTGATCAAAAATCAAAATGATACAAAAGCTTTTGGCAAACAGTTGGCTGAATCTGCAAAGCCCGGTACCATCATCGCCATGATCGGGGATTTGGGCACTGGAAAAACCACCTTATCAAAGGCTATTGCAGAGGGCTTGGGCGTTCAAGAGTTGATCACCAGCCCTACCTTTGCTATTGTTCACCAATACGACAGCGGGCGCTTGCCTTTTTATCATTTCGATGTCTACAGAATCGGAGACCCCGAAGAAATGTATGAGTTGGGCTACGAAGAGTATTTTTTCGGACAAGGAGTTACGGTGCTGGAATGGGCCGATCAAATTATGCCCCTGATACCCAAGGGAACCCTTATCCTTCGTCTGACCTATGGAGATCAATTAAAAAATCCGGAGGAGAGAATTTATACCATTGAGTATAAGGAGTAGTACCTTGCGAAGAGTCACCCCTTGGGGGGCGACATGTGGGAATAGGAATCTTTATGCCGTCATTTCCACGTTTTTATTAAAGAAAAAGCAATATAAAAAAGTAAATTAAAAATATAAGGATTGAAATGGATATTCAAAGAGGAAACAGAGAAACTTGGGGAGAAAACTTAATTTTAGCCATTGAGACTACCGGGCAAAAATGCTCGGTAGCTCTTATTGATGAGAAAGGAAAACCTCAGGAAGAATCTTCTTCTGACCAGTTAAATCATCTTACAAATTTAATCCCAATGATTAATGAACTTCTTTTAAAAAATAAATTGACCATAAAGGATATAAAGGCGATTGCAGTATCTGAGGGTCCCGGATCCTTTACAGGAATCCGTATTGGAATTTCTACTGCCAGAGCCTTAGCACAATGCCTAAATCTTCCTGCCATTGGAGTGCCTACTTTACGAAGCTTTGTAGAGCCCTATTTAGATTTATTTCCAATCCATGGGCAAGCACCCTTACTAATTTGTCCCATGTTCGATGCCAGAAGGGAGGAAATCTACGGTGCCGCATACTTGCTTAGACCGAATTCAAAGGAAACGTGTGCTTTGACAGACAACGGTGCCCCGGATTCTGACAGTGACCCTTCCTATTTTTCCAGAGGCATCAGCTCAGATGGACCGGTAGATATCATTCCTCAAGGAGCCTATGAATTACATCGGTACTTACAGTTTTTGAAAGATTATTTGAAAGAATACTTCGGAACTTGTGCAAAGCCTTGCACTCAAGATGAGGTATCAAAAGGGTTCAAACAGGGAATTTACATTAAGTTTATGGGAGACGGTACTGTTCGCTACAGTCAGGAAATTTCTAAAAAGATGAGTGAAATCATAAGTGAATTCCCTATAACTGATATAAAGTATGAACTAGAGACTGGAAAAAATGCAGCACAAAGTGCTGAAAAAGTTGCTATGTTATCTTTAAAACTTTATAATAAAAAAGAATTAAAATTATTTGAAGATTTGCAACCTGTTTATTTGCGAAAGGCAGAGGCTGAAAGAAAATTGGAGCAGGATCTACCATGAGTGAGCATACAATTCGGTTGGCCACAATAGAAGATGCAAAAGAAATGGCACAGACGGAAATTCTTTGTTTCGCCGATCCCTGGAGTCAAGAGGATTTTGAAAAAGAGATTGCCCAAAACCATGTGGCACTGTACGTAATCGCAGAGGTTGAAGGAAAGGTAATTGGGCACGCAGGCGTTTGGATTGTAGTGGATCAAGGATTTATTACAAACATTGCTGTTCGTCCCACCTTTAGAAGGCAAAAAATCGGAGGCTCTCTTTTAAAGCACATGCTGGAGGATTCCATAAAAAAAGGTGTGACGGAACATACCTTAGAGGTAAGAGCGTCTAACCAAGGTGCCATTAATCTTTATGAAAAATTTGATTTTAAAGCAGTAAATATCAGAAAAAAATATTATGAAAATAATGGAGAAGATGCAATTATCATGAATAGAATTCATAAAAATAATTCCTGAAGATTTCATGAATAGAAATAAATGCCTCATGTAATAATAAGCATTATCAATGCACTTTACGGGAGGTATAACCAATGGATAACAGAAACAATTATTTTTATGATGATTTATATGATTACAGAGATGATATGAGTGTTACTTCCTCATATTGCAGTAAATTTTCCAGAAGACATGATTTTAGTTCATTTAATATGTCCAATTATCAATCTTGTGAGAATTGCCGCCATTTAACGGCAGACAATAAGTGCGTCACACAGGGGAATGAAGGTTTTTCAAATATGATAGATTAAGTAATTGGGAAGATGTAGTATTGAGGGGAAAAATGATAAACGGTAAATTCATAACATTAGGCATAGAATCTAGCTGTGACGAAACCTCAGTGGCAGTAGTTTCCGAAGGTCGCCAAATTTTATCAAACATAATTGCTTCCCAGATTAAAATACATGAAATCTTTGGAGGTGTTGTTCCCGAAATTGCTTCAAGGCACCATTTGAAAAATATCAATAGGGTTTTAGAAGAGGCGTTAATTGAAGCTAATGTAGAGCTAAAAGATGTAGATCTTATAGGGGTAACTTGTGGTCCTGGATTGGTGGGAGCATTGCTCATTGGGATTGCAACAGCTAAGGCCATTTCCTATACCCACAATATTCCTCTGGTGGGAGTAAATCATATACAAGGGCACATTTGTGCTAACTATATACAATACAAAGAGTTAGAGCCCCCGTTTTTAGCGTTGATCGTTTCCGGGGGGCATACTACTTTGGCCAAGGTTGAGGATTATAATAAGTTTCAGCTTTTAGGACGAACCAGAGACGATGCGGTAGGGGAAGCGTTTGATAAGGTAGCCAGAGTTTTAGGCTTGGGTTATCCGGGGGGTCCTTTGATTGACCAGGTTGCAAAAACCGGTGATGCAAGTGCGGTTTTTTTCAAGAGAGTTTACTTAGAAAAGGGAAGCAGGGACTTTAGTTTCAGTGGAATAAAGACTGCTGTTTTAAACTATTTAAATGCTGCCAAAATGAAAGAAGAACATATTCATGTACCCGACGTAGCTGCCGCCTTTCAGGAAGCAGTTATGGAAGTACTTGTAAATAAAACTTTAACAACAGCAAAAGAAGAGAAGCTTCAAAAGCTGGCTTTGGCTGGAGGTGTTGCCGCAAATAGCAGACTTCGAGAGCTTATGGAAGAGCAGTGCAAGAAGTCAGGGATTGAGCTATACTATCCCGATAAAATCCTTTGTACAGACAATGCAGCCATGATAGCTACCGCTGCTTATTATAATTTTAAAAATGAGGAACAATCTAATCTATATTTAGATGCTTATCCCAATTTGTCCTTTTAAAGGTAGAATTTATGATATTACTAACAGCAAATAAACTATCAAAGTCTTACGGTGTAGAAGAAATTTTTTCGGATGCATCCTTTCAAATTAGTTCCGGAGATAAAATCGGTATTGTAGGAAATAACGGTGCAGGAAAAACCACACTGCTTAATGTTTTGGCAGGAGATACTCAGCCAAGCAGCGGCGAATTTTTTGTTAGCAAAAATATTACTGTTGGATATCTAAAGCAAGCGGAGCACTTTTCCTCTGAAAATACGGTTTATGATGAGATGGAATCCATTTTCCATGAAGTGATCCAAAAGGAAAAAGACCTGGCGAATCTGGCCCATGAGATTGCAGAGCAATCTGCAAAGGGTCTTAATGTGGATGGTCTTTTAAAACAATACGAAGAGCTTCAGGAAAACTTTCAGGAAAATAGGGGTTTTAGTTATAAGAGTGAAATCAAAGGCATATTAAATAGCATGGCCTTTGGTGAAGAGGTTTATGAAAAACAAATTTCTAAATTGAGTGGAGGTGAAAAAACAAGATTAGCCTTGGCAGTGCTTCTGTTGAAAAGACCCCAGTTGTTGTTTTTAGACGAACCTACCAACCATTTAGATATCGGCACTTTAAAATGGCTTGAACAATACCTGAAGGCATATAATGGAACCTTGGTAATTATATCTCACGATCGATATTTTTTAGATCAAGTGGTGAATAGAATCTTTGAGTTGGATTGTAAAAGGCTTTATACATATGAAGGAAATTATACAGAGTTCGTGTATAAACGGCAATTTCGCATAGAGGATGCCACCAGAAGATATGAAAGCCAGCAATCTGAAATTAAAAAGCAAGAAGAAATCATTAGGCGATTTAAGCAGCATGGTACAGAAAAATTGGCCAAGAGAGCCAGATCGAGAGAAAAAAGGCTTGAAAAGATCGAAAGGATGGATGCCCCCCTTCGTGACTCAGCGGTGATGAAGGTAGCGTTTACTCAAAACTATCAAACGGGAAACGATGTGGTCTTTGGGTATCAGCTATCCAAAAGCTTTGGAACCGGTAACCACAGGAAAACCCTTTTTGAAAATATCAGCTTTGATATTAAAAAAGGAGAAAAAATTTGTTTGGTGGGTAATAATGGTATCGGGAAAACCACCTTGCTAAAAATCATCATGGGTAAGCTTTCCCCCGATGAAGGTTATGTTAAGCTGGGAAATCAAGTGGTCTTTGGGTACTACGATCAGGAGCAAAAGATCTTAACAGGCAATTCTACGGTGCTTGAAGAACTTCACTCACAGTACAGAAAATACACAGAGGGAGAGCTTCGAAAATTCCTGGGAGCATATCTCTTTAAAGGGGATGACGTATTTAAGGAAGTGGCATCTTTAAGTGGTGGAGAAAAGGCCAGACTGGCTTTGCTAAAGATCATGTTATCAGGCGCCAATGTGCTGCTCATGGATGAACCTACCAACCATTTGGATATCAGCTCCAAGGAAGCCTTTGAGGAAGCTCTTATGGAATTTGAAGGAACTGTTATCGTGGTCTCTCACGATCGATACTTTTTAAATAAAGTGCCTGATAGGATATTTGAACTGCATAGAAACACTATCACCAATTATTTAGGCGGGTACGATTACTATGTGGAGAAAAAGCAATCTATCGAGTCGGGAAAAAAATATTTGGAAAATTTATCAGAGGAATCCGGCACGAAGGATCTTTCTGCCAAAGAGAAAAATAAGCTGAATCGCAAGATGGACAAAGAGAATCAAGCGGAAAAAAAACGACGGGAACGGCAAATTGCACAATTAGAGAAGGAAATTGAAGAATTAGAAGATAGAGTTATTTCAATAGAGCAGGAAATGTGTAAGGAAGAGCATTTTGCAGATCATGAGAAATTAACCCAACTACAAAATGAGCATAGAAAATGTAAAGAGGAACTGGAAATAAAATATGAAAATTGGGTTATCCTAAATCCTATTGAATAAAATATTACAAAATAAAGTAAAAAACCTAAAAAAACTATTGCAGTATTGAAAACTGTAAACTATAATAGTTTTGATGTAATTAGTAAGCTTAACATTACAAATTACTTGATAATTTTGGAGGTAAAAATATGGCATTTGAGAAAATAAGAGAAATAATTGTTGAGCAATTAGGAGTAGACGAATCTGCTGTTACTATGGAAACACATTTGATGAAGGATTTGGAGGCTGACTCCTTGGATGCGGTAGAAATCATCATGGCAATTGAGGATGAATTTGAAATCGAAGTACCGGATGAGGATGCTGAAAAATTCCAGAACATTGGCGATATCGTCAAATACGTAGAAGAAAATATCAATTAATAAGCATTAAAAAACTCGCCTTAGCGGGTTTTTAATCTTTAAGAGGCAATCTTTTTATTGTAAAACAAACCGCTAAGTGATATAATATATAGGATTTACATAAAATAGAAGTTGAAATGAAGATTATATTATCAATGTAAAGGTATTATTATGAAAGAATATAATAAAATATCAAAAGCAGTTATTAAAAGATTACCTCGTTACAGACGATATTTGTATGAGCTGAAGAAAAAAGGAGTTGACAGAGTTTCCTCTAATGAACTCAGTAGCCTAATTGGTTATACCGCTTCACAGATTAGACAGGATTTTAATAATTTTGGAGGCTTTGGTCAACAAGGGTATGGCTATAATGTAGAGTCCCTTCACGATAATATCAGCAATATATTGGGAATTGATAAAGATTACAAGATGATTATCGTGGGCTCAGGGAACTTAGGGCAGGCTATTGCAAACTATACTTATTATTACAAATCCGGTTTTATAGTAAGTGGAATGTTTGATATCAACCCCAAATTGGTGGGAAACATCGTTAATGACATTCAAATTATGGATTACGATGAGATGTATGAATACGTAAAAGAAAAAAATATCGATATAGGTATTATTTGTACTCCTAAGGGTACGGCTCAAGAGGTGGCAGATCAATTAATATCCGCTGGAATTAAGGGGATTTGGAATTTTGCCCCTATGGACTTGGTAGTGCCGGAAAATGTAGCTTTAGAAAATGTGCACTTAAGTGATAGCTTGCATTCTTTGTCCTATGAGATGAATAAAATCAATAGCCAAGGGCAAAAGTGACAAAAATTATAAACATGGAGATGACGGAATCAATGATTCCTATTTCCAAGAGTCGCCCGCAAGAGGCGACTCTTCTCAAGGTACGTTCTTTGATATTCTGTCATATGGTTTATAACGATATTTCCTACATAATGAAATAACCGTTTCCTTGGAAACGGTTATTGTACGTACGGAATAAATTTTATTACGCTTCTACCGGAGCATCAACTGGGCAAACGCCTGCACAAGCACCACAATCGATACACTTGTCGGCATCGATTACATAGATGCCGTCGCCTTCGCTAATTGCTTCTGTTGGACACTCTGATACGCAAGCACCACAGCTTATACAAGAATCTTTAATTACAAATGCCATAATGAAATCCTCCTTTTTAGTATTAATAGCAGATTCATTATATCAGAAGAAATATAGAATAACAAGTTTTTTTTAGACAAGCTGTTAAGTTAGTATTTTAAAAGAAAATTGGTGAAATATGAAAGTATATGGTTTAGTAGGAAAAAGCGGAACCGGAAAAAGTTATCAAGCAATGAATTTATGTAAGGATAGAGATATTGAGAGCATCATTGATGATGGTCTATTTATCCGCGGCAATCGAATTATTGCTGGAATTTCCGCAAAGAGACAAGAAACAAAAATAGCTGCCATTAAAACGGCTCTGTTTCATACGGAAAAGCATAGGGAACAGGTTCGAAACAGTATATTAGAGCTCAATCCCCGCACAATCCTTATTATCGGCACATCGGAAAGTATGATTTATAAGATACAAAAAAGGTTGGAGCTTCCGGAGCTAAGTGAGATGATTCGCATAGAAGACATCACCACGGAAAAAGAACGAGAGATGGCCAGAAAGCAACGACAGGAGCTGGGAAAGCACATTATACCTGTTCCAACATTTCAGCTCAAGAGGGATTTTTCAGGATATTTCATAGATCCTCTTCGGATTTTTAAGGGGTGGCGGGGAGGAAAAGCTGCCTATTTAGAGAAATCCGTTGTGAGACCTACCTTCAGCTATTTGGGGAATTATTCCATATCGGACAAAGTCATTACCGACATTGTGTCTTATATAGGGAACAACATGATGGGAGTGGCGGGAATTATCAAGGTTAACGTGGACAACAACACTACTGGTATGCATATTACGATCTTTATATTCGCTGAGTTTGGCGTTAAACTCATAGATCTTGCCAAGGAACTGCAGCGATCAGTGGCTGAAAAGGTGGAAAATATGACAGCCTTTAACATCAAGGCCGTTGACGTTGAGATCAGAGGCATTAGGTAGCATAATGGACATGACAAAAAACAAGGATCAAATTAATATAGAAGTAAGAGATTTTCAGTTAGACCACATTTTTGATTGTGGACAGTGCTTTCGATGGACAAAGGAGCAGGATGGAACTTATACGGGAGTTGTTTCCGGGAAGGTAATCAATGTAGAACTTTCTCACAGAGAGGATGAAAGAGGTGTTCTCACCATTCACAATTGTACTTGGGGGGATTTTAAAAATATATGGGAAGATTACCTGGATCTAAAAAAGGATTACGGTGAGATAAAAAAGCAACTTTCTTTCAAGGACTCCATCATGGCTGAGGCCATCAGATACGGTGAGGGGATTAGAATCTTAAAACAGGATAAATGGGAGACCTTGGCTTCCTTTATTATATCTCAAAACAATAACATTCCCAGAATTAAGGGATGCATAGAAAGCCTTTGTTGCAACTTTGGTGATAGGATCACTGATTATAGAGGAAGAACTCACTTTTCATTTCCCACCTTTGAACGATTGGCGGCATTAAAGGAAGAAGATCTGGCTTGTTGCAAGCTTGGATATAGAGCGGAATACATCATTAAAACCGCTCGGGCTGTGGCCTCAGATGGTGGAAGAGGTTTGGAAGCTACGGAACAGCAATCCTATGAAGAGGCGTTTTCATATCTCGTGGGACTTTCCGGGGTGGGTCCCAAGGTGGCCAATTGTATCCTATTGTTTTCTATGGGCAAATACGACGCTTTTCCCATAGATGTGTGGGTAAAGCGAGTTATGAACAGATTGTATTACATAGACGAAAAGGATCAAAAATCTATAAAAACCTTTGCAGAGACTCACTTTTCTCCTTGGTCGGGAATGGCACAGCAGTATCTATTTTATTTCATTACTAAAAAGGCAATTACTTTAAAGTAGGAGGGTAATATGTTAGGACCTATAGTAAACGCGGCAACTATTGTAATTTGTACACTGATAGGTAGATTTCTTGTCAGAGGCTTACCTGAAAGATTTGAAAATATTATAAAAAAAGCCTTGGGGCTTTCTATTATTTATATTGGTATTGCAGGTGCCCTGGAAAATCAGAGAGTCATGCTTTTAATCATGAGCCTTGTGATTGGAAGTATTTTGGGGGAATTGATCAACATTGACAAAGGTATGAATGCTTTAGGAAAGTGGGCGGAAGCAAAGCTGGGGTTTGGAGAAGGTAATTTTGCCAAAGGGTTTGTATCCGCTTCCATTCTGTTCTGCACGGGTTCCATGGCCATCGTAGGTGCTATGGAAAGCGGATTGCAAGGCAACCATGAAATGCTCTTTGCCAAGTCCATATTAGACGGAGTGATTTCCATCGTGTTTACTTCTACTATGGGTATCGGAGTGGCTTTTTCTGCAATTCCTGTATTTCTCTACGAGGGAGGTATTGCTTTAGGTGCCGGATTTGTCAAGGACATGCTTACACCGGAAATTATTCGGGAGATGTCTGCGGTGGGAAGTCTGCTTATCGCCGCTTTGGGATTCAATTTTTTGGAGGTAAAGGAAATAAAGGTTGCAAACATGATTCCGGCCATCTTTATCCCTTGGCTGTATCTTGCTATAGAAATGGCTTTATAGATAAAGAAAATCTGAAGTGTATTTTTTTTAAAATGAGCTTTAATAAAGATAATTTACTAATAAAATCCAAAAAAAATAGAAAAAAGTAGTAAAAATTTACTTGACAAAACCTGAAAAATGGTTTAAATTTAATTTAGCACTCACCAAACGTGAGTGCTAACAATGAAATTAACGAATAAATATAACAATGAAAGAGAGGAGATTAAAGAATGAAAATCAAACCTTTAGGCGACAGAGTCGTAATCAAAAGACTTGAAGCAGAAGAAAAAACTAAGAGCGGTATCGTTCTTCCCGGACAAGCAAAGGAACAGCCTCAGATGGCAGAAGTAATGGCGGTAGGTCCTGGCACAGAAGATGTAAAAATGGAAGTAAAAGTAGGGGATGTAGTAATCTTTTCCCAATATGCAGGCACTACAGTAAAGTATGAAAACGAAGAATATCTAATCCTGTCTCAGAAAGATATTTTGGCTACAGTATAAATAAACGATAAATATAACTATGAAATAAAGGAGAGATGAAAAAATGGCAAAAGAAATTAATTTTGGCGAA
>CAYWVS010000076.1:0-15206 GCA_964461765.1 uncultured Anaerovorax sp. | reverse complement strand
TTTCTTTCAAATTTAGCTTTTGCCATTTCTTCTTTCCTCCATTTTATTTTCGTTTATCCAACTATCGTATTATTTATTTATCTTTTCAACTAAGCTGTCAGGTAATTTTTCAAAGTGGTCAAATTGCATTACATACACGCCTCGTCCTTGAGTCTTTGATCTCAAGTCTGTGGCATATCCAAACATCTCTGAAAGTGGTACAAATCCACGAACAGCTACGGCTCCAAAGTTCATATCCGTACCTTCAATTCTACCTCTTCGAGAGCTGATATCGCCGATAACATCTCCCATATATTCTTCGGGAACGGTAACTTCAATCTTGAAGATAGGCTCTAACAGTACAGGTTTTGCTTTCTTAGAAGCTTCTCTGAAGGCCATAGAACCGGCAATTTTAAATGCCATTTCGTTGGAGTCAACTTCATGGTAAGAACCGTCATACAGTTCCACTTGAACGTCCACAACCTGATATCCTGCCAGAGGTCCGTTTTGCATAGCTTCTCTGATACCGTCGTCAACCTTGGAGATATACTCCTTGGGAATAGCTCCTCCAACAACTGAGTTCTTGAAGAGATATCCGGAACCTGGTTCTCCGGGGGTAACTCTGATCTTTACGTGACCGTACTGACCACGTCCACCGGATTGCTTTGCATACTTGTGATCCACATCTGCAGGAACAGTGAGGGTTTCCTTGTAGGATACCTGTGGTTTTCCTACGTTAGCTTCCACTTTAAATTCACGTAGCAGTCTGTCCACGATGATTTCTAAGTGGAGTTCTCCCATTCCGGCAATGATGGTCTGACCGGTATCTTCGTTGGTGTAAGTTTTAAAAGTAGGATCTTCTTCAGCAAGCTTTGATAATGCGATACCCATCTTTTCTTGACCGGCCTTTGTTCTGGGCTCAATAGCGATCTCAATTACGGGATCCGGGAATACCATGGATTCCAAAATAATGGCTTTCTTTTCATCGCACAGAGTATCCCCTGTGGTGGTGTCTTTTAAGCCTACTGCTGCTGCAATATCTCCAGAGAATACTTCTTCAATATCCTCTCTCTTATTGGCATGCATCTGTAGGATTCTTCCAAATCTTTCTTTCTTTCCCTTTGTGGAGTTATACACATAAGATCCTGACTTGATGGATCCGGAATATACTCTGAAGAAAGCAAGCTTTCCTACAAAGGGGTCACTCATGATTTTAAATGCAAGAGAAGAGAATGGTCCGTTGTCATCCGCAGGTCTTTCATCCTCCGTTTCACCATCTGGCAAAACACCCTTAATTGCAGGGATGTCCAATGGTGATGGCATATAGGCCAATACAGCATCTAAGAGCATTTGAACTCCCTTATTTCTGTAGGATGAACCACAGATTACAGGAATCATTCCCCCTGAAATGGTTAAGCTTCTAATTGCATCTTTAATTTCCTTCTGGGTGAGTTCTTCACCTTCCAGATATTTCATCATTAATTCTTCATTGGCTTCCGCTACAGCCTCTAAAAGGTTGTGTCTGTATTCTTCAGCCAATTCTTTTAATTCAGCAGGAATATCAGTCTTTTCAAAATCTTTGCCTAAATCATCCTTATAGATCTCAGCTTTCATCTCTACTAAATCGATAATTCCTACAAAAGTATCTTCAGAACCGATAGGTAACTGAATAGGCACCGCATTTGCTTTCAGCCTGTCCTTTACCATTCCTACGACTCTCAGAAAATCCGCACCCATGATATCCATCTTATTGACGAAAATCATTCTGGGTACGCCGTATTTTTCTGCTTGTCTCCAAACGGTTTCAGACTGGGGCTCAACGCCACCCTTTGCGCAAAGCACAGTTACAGCACCATCCAATACACGGAGGGATCTTTCTACCTCAACGGTAAAGTCTACGTGTCCCGGAGTATCGATGATATTAATTCGGGTGTCCTTCCATTGAGCTGTTGTAGCAGCAGAGGTGATGGTAATTCCACGCTCCTGCTCCTGCTCCATCCAGTCCATGGTAGCTGCACCTTCATGCACCTCACCTATCTTATGGGTTCTTCCTGTATAAAACAATATTCTTTCAGTAGTAGTGGTCTTCCCGGCATCTATATGTGCCATGATACCAATGTTTCTTGTCTTTTCCAGTGGAAATTGTCTTGGCATTCTAGAGTCCTCCTACCATCTGTAATGGGCAAATGCTTTATTTGCCTCTGCCATCTTATGCGTATCTTCCTTTTTCTTTACGGAAGCTCCTGCATTATTGGCAGCATCCATCAGTTCCTTGGCAAGTCTTTCACTCATGGTCTTTTCGCCTCTGGCTCTGGTGTACTTTGTCAGCCATCGCAGTCCCAAAGTCTGACGTCTTTCGCTTCTAACTTCGATAGGAACTTGGTAGTTGGCACCACCCACACGTCTGGCTTTTACTTCTAATACCGGCATAATGTTGCCGATTGCTTTATCAAAGGTCTCAAGTGGATCTTCTCCTGTGGTCTCTTTGATCTTATCAAATGCATCATATACAATTGATTGTGCTATACCTTTTTTCCCATCTAACATAATACTGTTAATCAGCTTTGCTACAACAACACTACCATAAACGGGATCCGGAAGCACTTCTCTCTTTGGTACGTTTCCTCTTCTTGGCACGTCTCTTCCCTCCTTTTGATTCGGTACTCGACAACCATTTGGTTGGCGTGGTGCCAATGATAATTTTATATATCAAGGGCACATTTTAAGTGTTTCCCGATTTTACTTCGCTTTTTTAGGTCTCTTTGCTCCATACTTGGAACGAGACTGACTTCTGTTAGCCACTCCGGCAGTATCCAAAGTACCTCTAATAATGTGATATCTTACACCGGGAAGGTCTTTAACTCTTCCGCCTCTGATCAGCACTACGCTATGCTCCTGAAGGTTATGACCAACCCCTGGGATATATGCAGTTACTTCAATACCATTTGTAAGACGTACCCTAGCAACTTTTCTAAGTGCAGAGTTTGGCTTCTTTGGTGTAACAGTTTTGACAGATGTGCAAACTCCCCTCTTTTGAGGTGCTTCTGTGTCTGTTGCCTCTCTTCTGATGGTATTCATACCCTTCAAAAGTGCTGGCGCAGTGGATTTTTTAACAGCGCTTGTTCTGCCCTGTCTCACCAATTGATTGATTGTAGGCATTCGTATCTCCTTTCTTAAAAAATACTATTTCAAGTCCTGATGACTTCAAACCAACCTATACTTTACCATAAATATATTGTATCTGTCAATTAGATTGTTCTTAATTGATCTCCGTTTCCATTTCGGAATCCTCTTCGTCGTCGTAATCCACTACGTGAGCTTCCATAAGAGCAGTGTTGACACCATAATCCAAGTTGATATCCTTGTATCTCTTCATGCCAGTTCCCGCAGGTATGAGCTTACCGATGATTACATTTTCCTTCAGACCTAACAGGTGATCTGTCTTTCCTTTGATAGCAGCATCTGTAAGCACTCTGGTGGTCTCCTGGAAAGAAGCCGCAGAGAGGAATGAATTTGTAGCCAGGGAAGCCTTGGTAATTCCCAAAAGAACTCTCTTTCCTATGGCTGGTTCTAAACCTTCTTCTTCAGCTTGTTGATTTGCATCCTCCAGTTCGAATTTACTGTAGAGAGCCCCTGGCAATAATCTGGTGTCCCCCGCCTCTTCGATTCTGTATTTTGCAAGCATCTGACTTGCGATAACCTCAACGTGCTTATCGTTGATGTCTACCCCTTGCTGCTTATACACACGCTGAACTTCCTTTAGGAGATATTGATATACTCCTTCTACACCGTTCAGGCGCAATATATCGTGAGGATTCAAAGGTCCCCTAGTGATCTGATCACCGGCTAAGACATAGTCACCCTCTTTTACATTTAGTCTGGCTCCATATGCGATTACATATACGCGCTCTTCTTCTCCACGAACTTTAACCTCAGTCTTATTGTCCTTTCGGGTTTCAATGGAGACCACGGTACCGTCGGCTTCACAGATTTCTGCAAGACCTTTTGGTTTTCTGGCTTCAAAGAGCTCCTCAACTCTGGGCAGACCGTGAGTGATATCGCTTCCTGCAACACCTCCCGTATGGAAGGTTCTCATGGTAAGCTGTGTTCCCGGTTCTCCAATGGATTGTGCTGCGGTAATTCCAACAGCCTCTCCTATGTTCACAGGTTCTCCTGTGGCTAAGTTTCTTCCATAACATTTAGCGCAGATACCATAAGTGCTCTTACAGGTCATTACCGAGCGGATAGCCACAGCTTCAATACCACTATTTTCTATAGCATTAGCGTGAACTTCGGTAATCTCTTCGCCCTCGCCCACTATGACTTCTCCCGTTTCTGGGTGAATCACATCAGAAATAGCGATTCTTCCGATAATACGAAGCTTCAATGGCTCAATTACTTCTTTTCCATCGGTAAAGGCTCTTACTTCGATACCTTCATCGGTGTTACAATCCAACTCTCTCACGATTACGTTATGAGAAACGTCTACCAACCTTCTGGTCAGGTATCCTGAGTCGGCTGTTCTCAGCGCGGTATCCGCCAAACCTTTTCTTGCTCCGTTGGTGGAGATAAAGTACTCCAAAACGGATAATCCCTCTCGGAAGTTCGCCTTGATCGGAATTTCTATGGTCTTACCGGAAGCGTTGGCCATCAGACCACGCATACCACCGATCTGTCTGATCTGGTTCTTACTTCCTCGGGCTCCGGAATGTGCCATGATAAAGAGGTTGTTGAGGGTTCCTAAAGAATCCATCAGAGCATCCGCAACGTCATCCGTAGCTTTGTTCCAGGTAGCAATAACCTTCTCATAACGCTCACCGTTGGACATCAGACCTCTTCGGAACGCTGTTTCATATTTTGTAACCTTTGCTTCTGCTTCTTCTATGATGCCGGTCTTTTGAGTCGGAATTTCCATGTCGGATATTCCGATAGTAATGGCACCTACTGTGGAATAGTGGAAACCCATATCTTTGATAAAGTCCAACATAATAGCAGTCTTTGTGTTGCCGTGTTTTCTATAACATCTATCAATGATTTGCCCTAATTTTTTCTTATCGCATAGGAAATCTACTTCCAGAGAATAAGCATCCTCTTCTCTATTGACATAACCCAAGTCCTGAGGAATGTTTTCATTAAAGATAAATCTTCCTACGGTGGATTCTATGAGCTTACCCTTATCATCTCCCGGAATATATCTGCGCACCTTTACCCTTGCGTGCAAGGTAACCACGCTATTCCTGTATGCCATAAGCATTTCATCAAAGTCCGTAAAGATCTTGCCATCGCCCTTTTCGTTTCTACCCTTATTTTCTTCCTCACCGGGATGAGTCAGGTAGTAACTTCCCAGAATCATATCCTGAGTAGGGGTGGTGATGGGGGTTCCATCCTTAGGTGCTAAAATATTATTTACAGAAAGCATCAAGAATCTGGCTTCAGCCTGAGCCTCTACGGATAGAGGCACGTGAACGGCCATTTGGTCACCGTCGAAGTCTGCATTATAGGCAGTACATACCAAAGGATGCAGCTTGATGGCCTTACCCTCAACCAGTACGGGCTCAAATGCTTGAATTCCCAATCTATGCAAGGTAGGAGCACGGTTCAAAAGTACAGGATGTTCTTTGATAACCTCATCCAATACGTCCCAAACCTCAGGTCTGACCTTTTCTACCATTCTTTTAGCACTTTTAATGTTGTGTGATAGCCCATCTTGAACAAGCTTTTTCATGATAAAAGGCTTGAACAATTCCAATGCCATCTTCTTAGGAAGACCGCACTGATAGAATTTCAGCTCGGGTCCTACTACGATAACGGAACGTCCTGAGTAGTCTACACGTTTTCCAAGCAAGTTCTGTCGAAATCTTCCCTGTTTTCCCTTCAACATGTCGGAGAGGGACTTCAGAGGTCTGCTTCCCGGTCCTGTAACGGGTCTGCCCCTTCTGCCGTTGTCGATGAGCGCATCCACAGCTTCCTGTAGCATACGCTTTTCGTTTCTTACGATGATGTCCGGCGCACCTAGGTCTAACAGTCTCTTTAATCTGTTATTTCTATTGATTACTCTTCTGTATAAGTCATTTAAATCGGAAGTGGCAAAACGTCCCCCATCCAACTGAACCATTGGTCTCAAATCAGGTGGAATGACAGGAACAACCTCCAAGATCATCCAATCAGGATGATTTCCGGAAAGCCTTAAGGCCTCTATCACTTCTAATCTTCGTACAATTCTTATTTTTTTCTGTCCTGATGCTTCTTTCAGCTTTCCTCTCAACTCATCTGAAAGCTTCACCAAGTCAATCTGCATCAGCAGCTCGCGAATAGCTTCCGCACCCATACCGGCTTTAAAAGCGTTTCCATGCTTTTCTTTTGCTTCTCTATATTGTTGTTCTGTTAATATTTCTTTATAGGAAAATTCTGATTCACCCGGATCTGTAACGATATAGGCAGCAAAGTAAAGAACCTTTTCCAAATTTCTCGGAGACATATCCAGCACCAAACCCATTCTGCTTGGAATGCCCTTGAAGTACCAGATATGTGAAACAGGTGCCGCAAGCTCAATGTGACCCATTCTCTCTCTTCTTACCTTTGCTTTAGTGACTTCAACGCCACAACGATCGCAAACGATTCCTTTATATCTGATTCTCTTGTATTTTCCACAGTGACATTCCCAGTCTTTAGTAGGTCCAAAGATTTTCTCACAGAATAAACCTTCTTTTTCAGGTTTTAAAGTCCTGTAGTTGATGGTTTCAGGCTTCTTTACCTCGCCCTTTGACCAACTTCTGATCTTATCGCTTGATGCCAGACTGATTTTTAATGCTTCAAAATTATTTAATTCGTACAAGGAGCGCCTCTCCCTTCTATATATATGGTTTACTAAAAATAACAAATATTCAATGAGCTTTATTCAACATCATCGAAATGATCGTCGTCCAAATCATCTTCCTCAGCATCACCAAAATCTTCTAATCCTTCTTCTTCATCGTCATCCAAGGAATCAAAGTCTTCTCTAAATTCTGAGAAACCGGCTTCTCCGTGAAGGATCTCAGTTTCATCGGTAATGCTATCCATATCGATTACGCTTTCAACGATGCTTGCACCGTCAAAGGCTAAGGATTCTTTCAATTCAATCTCTTCGTTATCTCCTGTAAGGACTTTTACATCAAGTCCTAAACTCTGCATCTCTTTAATCAATACCTTAAAGGATTCAGGAATACCCGGTTCAGGAATATTGTCCCCTTTCACCACAGCTTCGTAGGTTTTCACCCTTCCCACAACGTCGTCGGATTTCACCGTAAGGATTTCTTGCAGAGTATATGCCGCACCGTATGCTTCCAGTGCCCATACTTCCATCTCTCCAAATCTCTGTCCGCCAAATTGCGCTTTTCCGCCCAAAGGCTGTTGTGTAACCAGAGAGTAAGGTCCTGTGCTTCTGGCGTGGATCTTATCATCTACCAAATGGTGAAGCTTTAACATATACATGTAACCTACGGTTACAGGGTTATCAAAGGGTTCTCCCGTTCTGCCATCCCGAAGAATCAGCTTTCCGCTTGTGGGGAATCCATTTTCCTCTAACAGCTTAATAATATCTTTTTCACTGGCTCCGTCAAATACCGGAGTAGCGATGTGCCATCCCTTATGGCTGGCAACCAATCCCAGGTGAACCTCCAGAACTTGCCCGACGTTCATACGAGATGGAACTCCAAGGGGGTTAAGCATTACTTGAAGGGGTATACCATTTTCCATAAACGGCATATCTTCTTCCGGTAAAATCCTGGAAATTACCCCTTTGTTTCCATGACGTCCTGCCATTTTATCTCCCACGCTGATCTTTCTCTTTGTGGCGATATAGCATCTTACTAATTTATTGACACCGGGAGGCAATTCATCCCCGTTTTCTCTGCTAAATACTTTTACGTCTACTACAATCCCTGTCTCTCCGTGGGGAACTCTCAGAGAAGTATCTCTCACTTCTCGTGCCTTTTCTCCAAATATGGCTCGTAATAGTCTTTCTTCCGCTGTAAGCTCGGTTTCTCCCTTAGGGGTAACCTTTCCTACCAAAATATCGGAAGAGCTGACCTCCGCCCCGATTCGGATAATTCCCTCTTCATCCAAATCCTTCAAGGAATCTTCCCCTACATTAGGAATATCTCTGGTAATCTCCTCAGGTCCAAGCTTGGTGTCCCTGGCTTCTGACTCATATTCCTCAATATGCAGCGTGGTAAGGGTATCGTCCATTATCAATTTTTCATTTAAGATAATGGCATCCTCGTAGTTGTAACCTTCCCAGGTCATAAATCCTACCAGAAGGTTTCTTCCTAAAGCAATTTCTCCGGTATCCGTGGAAGGTCCGTCCGCAATTACTTCGCCCTTCTCCACTCTTTCATTTTTATTTACAATAGGTCTTTGGTTAATACAAGTACCTTGGTTTGATCGTTTAAATTTAAGCATCTCATAGAGATCCCTACCCGTGCCGTCTTCTCTATTGATTATGATCTTATTTGCATCAACATATTCAACAGTTCCGGCATTTTTTGCCAAAAGCACTACTCCTGAATCTCTGGCAGCCAAATACTCCATTCCGGTTCCTACAATAGGCGCATCGGTAATGAGCAGTGGAACGGCCTGACGTTGCATGTTGGAACCCATAAGGGCGCGGTTGGCGTCGTCGTTCTCCAAGAAAGGAATCATAGCAGTGGCTACAGATACTACTTGCTTAGGAGAAACGTCCATGTAATCAATCATTTCCCTGGGTACTAAGTCGATTTCGCCTCCTTCGCCTCGGGATGCTACTCTGGCGTTGACAAACTTCCCTTGTGAATCCAAAGGTTCGTTGGCCTGAGCGATGATGAGCATTTCCTCTTCGTCGGCGGTCAAGTACTCTATAGTTTCTGTCACTATACCGTTTTCTTTGTCTACCAATCGGTAAGGAGTCTCTATAAATCCATAGGAATTAATTTTTCCATAGGTGGTTAAGGAACCGATCAAACCGATGTTAGGTCCTTCAGGGGTTTCTATGGGGCACATTCTTCCGTAATGAGAATGGTGTACGTCACGCACCTCAAAGCCCGCTCTTTCTCTGGAAAGTCCTCCGGGACCCAGAGCTGAAAGCCTTCTCTTATGGGTTAATTCAGCTAAAGGATTGGTCTGATCCATAAATTGAGAAAGCTGAGAGCTTCCAAAGAATTCTTTAATGGCTGCAGTAACAGGTCTGATGTTCATCAAAGCCTGAGGCGTGGTGACCTCAATGTCTTGAATTGTCATTCTTTCCTTTACTACACGTTCCATCCTAGCTAGTCCGATACGGAATTGGTTCTGTAACAGTTCTCCCACGGTTCTGAGTCTTCTGTTTCCTAAATGGTCTATATCATCCACATTTCCGATTCCATGGGCTAAATTCAATATATAACTGATGGATGCAATCACATCGTCCAGCAAAATATGCTTGGGCGAAAGTGTATTTTTGTTAGCAATCAATGCTTCTCTGATTGCATCATCTCCTTGATTGTTTTCCAATATATCTTTTAAAACAGGGTAATATACCTTGCTTCTCAGCTTTAAATCATCTACATCAAAGTCCACATAGTTTTGCAGGCTGACAAAATGGTTTCCGATTACTTTTACAACCTGTCCATCATCTGTCTTGCTATAGACCAAAACATGCTTTACACCTGCATTTTCAATGGCAAAACCATCATCTCTGGTGATTTTTTTATCTTTTTCAAAGATAATTTCACCTGTATTGGGATCCATGATGTCCTCTGCCGATACGCATCCGATAATCCTGTTGGATAATCCAAGTTTTTTATTGTATTTATAACGTCCTACTTTTGCTAAATCATATCTTTTAGGGTCAAAGAATAAGGAATCCAGCATAGCTTTGGCACTCTCCACTGTAGGAGGCTCACCGGGACGCAACTTTTTATAGATTTCCTTCAATCCCTCTTCATAGTTTCTGGTAGGATCCTTTTCAAGAGTTTTCATCAATCTTTGGTCTTCTCCAAAGATATCCAGTATTTCTTTGTCGGTACTGATGCCCAATGCTCGCAGAAGTGTGGTAGCAGGTTGCTTTCTGGTTCTGTCAACCCTCACAGAAATGATCTCGTTTGAGTCTGTTTCATATTCAAGCCAAGCTCCACGATTGGGTATAATCGTGGTTGAAAAAAGCTTATTATTGGATTTATCAATAGTCACATCGTAGTAAGGCCCCGGCGAACGAACTAACTGTGTTACCACAACTCTCTCGGCACCGTTGTAAATAAAGGTCCCTTTCTCTGTCATCAAAGGGAAATCCCCCATGAAAACCTCTTGCTCCTTTACTTCTCCCGTCTCTTTATTGACCAATCGCACCTTTACCTTCAATGGAGCAGCATAGGTTACGTCACGATCTTTACATTCTTCTTGACCGTATTTAGGCTTATCCTTCAATGAATAATCAATAAATTCCAGTACTAAGTTCCCCGCATAGTCCTTAATGGGGGAGATATCTTCAAAAACTTCTCTCAAACCTTCCTCAATAAACCAATTGTAGGATTCCGTCTGAATTTCAATCAGATTGGGCATCTCTGCTACTTCTCGGATTTTTGAGTAGCTCATACGTGTTCTTTTGCCTATTTTAACGGCATTTGGCATATTCATCACTCCTTGCTAACAAAACAAAATACTTTGCGTGGCAATTTACTATAGTATCACAAAAAAAACAACTAGTCAAGAAATATTTTACCAATTTTTTTCAATCATTTTTAAAATATATTCTGTGACTGCTGTTTCTTTTAATGGAACGGAGAGGTTTGACACCTCTCCTTAGAGTTTCTATGCAATTATTTTAGTTCTACAGTTGCTCCAACTTCTTCTAACTGAGCCTTAACAGCCTCAGCTTCTGCCTTTTCAACGCCTTCTTTTACGTTGGAAGGAGCACCGTCTACCAAGTCCTTAGCTTCTTTTAAGCCTAAGCCGGTAAGTTCTCTAACCACTTTGATAACCTTAATCTTTTCAGCTCCAGGGCTAGCAAGAACTACGGTGAATTCAGTTTGCTCTTCAACAGCCTCTACTGCTGCGGCGCCTGCTACTGCTACAGGAGCAGCTGCTGATACGCCGAATTCTTCTTCACAAGCTTTTACTAATTCGTTAAGCTCTAAAATAGTCATGGATTTTATAGCTTCAATTATTTGTTCTCTATTCATTTTTATTTTCTCCTTTTCTTATATATTATGATTCCTTACGCTTGAGTTTCAGTAGGTTCTGGGGTCGCTGCAGCCTCTTCTGCTACAGGGGCTTCAACTGCTGCAGCCTCTTCCACTACAGCTTCAGCTGCTGCGGGAGCAGGGGCTCCATCAGCAGGCTTTGCATCCGCAATAGCCTGGAAAGTTCGAACCAATTTGCCCACAGGGGATTGAATGCTTCCCATAAATTTTGCAATTAATTCGTCTCTTGATGGCAGTGATGCGATGGCTTTAACACCTTCAGAGTCATAGAAAGTCCCCTCGATCATTCCTGCCTTAAATTCCATTTTCTTATATTCTTTGATGATCCCATTGATCACTCTTGCAGGGGCAATTGCATCCTCATAGCTGAATGCAAAGGCACTTGGACCTGAAAGTGCATCCTTTAGGCTTTCAAACTCTGTTCCTTGGATTGCTCTTTCCACCAATTTGTTTTTGTAAACGGTGTAGTCTACATCAGCCTCACGCAGTTTCTTTCTCATTGCATCGGCTTCCGCTACGGAAATTCCCATGTAATCGATAACTACTGCGGTTTTTGCTCTACTAAGCTTTTCTTTGATCTCATCAATAATGATTTGCTTTTCTTTTAAATGTTCTGCTGACATGTATTCTCCTTTCCGGTCATAAATAAAAATGACCTTTTTTTCCGCAGTCAAAAGGTCAAATATGGATCGCTCCTATATATAAGCCTCGGCTGGAAATTAAGCCGACTGGCGTCGGCACCTGCTGTCTACGGTTTCATTTACATTTTTATTAATAAGTTATTTTTAGTGGATTTACTTTAATTCCGGGTCCCATGGTTGACGCAACAGTAACGCTCTTTAAATATTGTCCTTTTGCTGCTGATGGCTTAGCTTTTACCACAGCCTCCAACAATGCGTTAAAATTATCTGCCAGTTTTTCGGTACCAAAGGAAGCTTTTCCTATTGGAGTATGGACTATGTTTGTCTTATCTAAACGATATTCCACTTTACCGGCTTTAATTTCTTCCAGAGCTTTTGTAACATCCATGGTTACAGTTCCGGATTTTGGGTTAGGCATAAGACCTTTTGGACCTAATATTTTACCTAATCTTCCTACAACACCCATCATGTCAGGGGTTGCAACCACTACATCAAAGTCAAACCAATTTTCTGTTTGAATTTTCGTTGCCAATTCCTCAGCTCCTACAAAATCTGCTCCCGCAGCTTCTGCCTCTGCAGCTTTTGGACCTTTAGCAAATACTAATACTCTCTTTGTTTTTCCGGTTCCATGAGGAAGTACGATGGCTCCTCTAACCTGTTGGTCTGCGTGTCGACCGTCTACCCCTAACTTAATGTGAACTTCAACGGTTTCGTCAAACTTAGCTTTTGCCGTCTTAACAGCAAGATCTAAGGCTTCTCTTACCTCATGTAATGCTGCTTTGTCATACATTTTGATAGATTCTTTATAGATTTTACCTCTTTTTGGCATTTTAACCTCCTTGTGGTACTAACGGTATTAACCTCCCACTTGATTAGTCCTGAACTATAATTCCCATACTTCTTGCAGTACCTTTGATCATTTCAGTAGCACTTTCAAGGTTTGCGGCATTTAGGTCAGGCATTTTCAACTTTGCAATTTCTTGAACTTGTGCCGTTGTAACTGTGGCAACCTTTTTCTTGTTTGGTTCTCCTGATGCTTTTTGCAGATTAGCTGCTTTTTTCAGCAAAACAGGTGCAGGGGGTGTTTTGGTAATGAATGTAAAGGATCTGTCAGCGTAAACCGTGATTACTACAGGTATAATCATACCCTGTTGGTCAGAAGTCTTCGCATTGAATTGCTTACAGAAATCCATAATATTCACACCCTTTTGACCTAGTGCAGGTCCTACAGGTGGTGCAGGATTTGCATTACCTGCGGGAATTTGCAGTTTAATCAAGCCTTCTACTTTTTTTGCCATGATAAGTTCTCCTCTCTCTGCCTGTCATTTTACAATGGTGCAGCAATTTTATAGTTTATCCACCTGATTGAATTCTAACTCAACCGGGGTATCTCTACCAAACATCGATATTCTAACTTTTAGCGTCTGCTTATCCAGATTGACTTCCTCAACCACTCCCATGAAGCCCTCAAAGGGTCCATTGATTACTTTTACGCTGTCTCCCAACCCGATATCCAATTCCACATGGACCTTCTCGATGCCCATCCTTCTCACTTCTTCATTGGTTAGGGGAACCGGCTCTGAACCGTGACCTACAAACCCTGTGACACCCTGTGTATTTCTAACCAGATACCAAGATTCGTTGGTAACAATCATCTTTACGATGACATAACCGGGGAACATCTTTCTCGTCTTTACTTTTCTTTGACCGTTTTTAATCTCAACCACGTCTTCCGTAGGGACTACGATATTGAGAACCAGTTCTTGCATTCCTCTATTTTCAACAATTTTTTCAATATTGACTTTTACTTTATTTTCATGCCCGGAATACGTGTGAACCACATACCATCTAGCCTTGGTTTCCGGATCCTCATAGGCCGCATCCATATTAATGAATACAGGTCTTGCATTGGAAGATACTTGAATGGTTTCCTCTTGGATCTCATCCTCAATAAACTCATCCTCATAGGATTCATCTTCTTGGAGTTCATCCTCAGGGAATTCATCTTCGGTGGATTCCACCCATTCTTCTTCCTCAGATTCCAAATCTTCTACTAAATCAGAAGGAAATTCTTCTGTTGATTCTTCTATGGGATCATCTTCCAAGTCCAAATCCTCAAGCTCTTCATATTCTTCTTTATTTTTTTTCTTGGCCATCTGTCGATTCCTTACCTTCCTTTTAGAAAGTGATACCTAACAGGGCTTTCAGCGCTGCTAAAAATGCAGAGTCTACTGCCCATATTGCTACTCCGAAAAACGCACAAGCCAATATTACTACACTTGTGTAGGAAATCAACTCATGTTTTGTTGGCCATACTACTTTTTTAATTTCAGTTCTTACGCCTTTAAAGTAACTTTTAATGCTACCTCTGGATTTATTCTGTGCTGCAGGTAAAGGTTTTTTAGCTTTGTCTTTATCCATCTTTCATCACACCCTTTATTTTGTTTCTTTATGAGCTGTATGCTTTTTGCAAAACTTACAGTATTTGTTCATTTCTATCCTTTCGGGGTCATTCTTTTTATTCTTGGTAGTATTATAGTTTCTTTGCTTGCACTCGCTACAGGCCATGGTCACTTTCACTCTCATTTTACTTGTCCTCCATTTTATCAGAATTTAAAATTCTTTCTTATTATGTATATATATTTTTTGATATTCTATAATTTTATAAATTTATTCATTAAAAGAACCACAAAAAAACTGCCCTTTACAGTCGCCTAATAAAGGTATCACATATCCAATAGTCTGTCAATGTTTTTTTTAATTATTTTTAAATTTCCACAGAGTCCGGATCATCTTCTTTATCCAACAGATACCATTCAGTGTCCATAAAACTATGATCAATAATTTTGTCTGCGGGCATCTTCATGTACTTGCCTTTGGCTGTTACTGCCACAGTCCCATCTTCCAAAAGAATCTCTCCCGTTCCTTCGAAAATTTTGCGGTTGCTCTTTGTGACTCTGCCGATGGCCTTCAAGTTTGCCTCTGTAGGTAAAGGGCTTTTATAGCTTACACAAAGCTCCACGGTAACTGCCCAAGTGTCCGGTTCCTTTATACATACGGCTCTTCCGATGGTTTCATCCAAAATGGCGGCGGCAATGCCTCCGTGGGTTCTACCGGGGTAACTTTGATGGTGATCCTCCGTGCGAAAGATTGCCACAAGCTCTTCCGACTCAATTTCATAGAATCTGGTGTTCAAGCTAAAATCATTTTGATTTCCACAAACCATACAACGACTGCTATTATTCTGTTTTTTTAAAACTTTATATTCCATTTTTATTCTTTCATTAAATGACGGAATCAAAGATTCCTATTTCCATATGTCACCCCCAAGGGGCCACTCTTTGCAAGGTACGTTCTTTGATATGACCTCAATATCGTCTTTGACGATATT
>CAYWVS010000075.1:0-15240 GCA_964461765.1 uncultured Anaerovorax sp. | reverse complement strand
TGTTTCTATATTCAAATACATCCAATAGCCTTTGGGTGGAGTAATAATCAAATGCAATTTCTGTAGGATGAACCTCCAATGCCAACCTGACACCACATGCATCGTACTCATCCATAATGGGGCTCCATAGCTCTTTAATCTGTGCGTACCCCTCTTCAATCATCCCTTCAGTGGTTTGAGGGAAGCTATATAAATACCGCCAAATAGAGGATCCTGTAAAGAAAGAAACCGTATCAACATTGAGGTTTTTCGCTCCATGAGCTAATAATTTCATTTCTTCACTAGCCCATTTCCTGATTTCATCAGGCTTTCCTGCATATTTTGCCGGTGCAAAATTATCCAATCTGGAATCATACACGTCACCCACGCATTGCCCAATCAAATGTCCGCTGATGACCTTACATTCCAACTCATGTTTGCTGAGAAGTTCTTGCTTTTCTTCACAATAGGTCTTCTCATTTGCAGCCTTCTCTACAATAAAATGATCTCCCAAACAGGCTAGCTCCACTCCATCGTAGCCTATCCTTTGCAAATCCTCACAGAGCTGTTCTAACGGTATATCTGCAAATTGGCCAGTCATTAATGAAATCTTTCTCATTATTACCTCCTATAAATTTCAATTACTAAGCTTTGTTGTTTCTTCTACTTTGGAAAAGTACTGCTACAACGATAATGATACCTTTTACTAATCCATTGAGGAATACGGGTATATTTGCCGCTATCAAAATGCCTTCAATCATTTGAAGCATGATGGCTCCAATGAAGGTTCCAACGATTAGACCGCTCCCTCCGGCCATTGCGGTGCCCCCGATGGCAACAGCTGCGATGGCGTCCAATTCATAGGATAATCCAACGTTAGGGGCTGTTATGGAGGTTAATCGAGAGGACAGAAGAAACGCTGCAATACCTACCAACAATCCCGTAATGACGAAGCACATGGTCTTAATAAAGTCAGTATTGATACCTGTAAGCTTTGATGCGTGGTCATTGGAACCCACCGCATATACATATCTTCCAAATTTTGTATTAGACATGATAATAGCCATAATGATTACAATTACAACAAACCAGATGGCCAAATATGGAATCCCCCTAAAACCTCCTTGCATTCTCAGGAAATATCCTGCCGCAACCGTTCTGAAGCTATCGTACATGGCCGGATCCACATTAAAGGGCCCTCCTTGACCCAGTTGCACAATGATGGACCGATAGGCACACATGGTAGCTAAGGTAACGATAAAAGGTGCAATCTTTCCCTTGGTAACCAATAATCCATTGATAGCTCCTAAAAAGGTACCAAATGCTATGCAAAATAAGAATGTGAGAAAAATGTTTTGGGTACTATTTAGCACTACTACTCCTAAACCACCTACCAAGGCAATCATAGATCCTACGGAAAGGTCGATCATCCCTGCAATGATGACTAAAGTCATACCACAAGCAATAATCCCTTTAATGGTAGCCTGAAGTAATAACAGGGATAAATTCCCAAAGGTAAGGAATTTAGGGTTGAAATACGTGGCAATGACAATTAAAACTGCGAAAGAAAAAACGAAGGTATAGTTATGATAAAATCTGATAAATTTTGTTTTAAAATCGTTTTGGCTCGCTAAGGTTACTTCTGCATTGTCTATTTTTTCTTTATGCTTCATTTTTCATTCCCTCCAAATTTGAACCTGTAGAATAGTACATCACATTGACCTCCGTAAGCTGGTCCCTGCTCAGTTCTGCATTAATCTCTCCCTTATACATCACTAGACATCGATCCGCAACCTTGTAGATTTCCGGAAACTCCGCGCTGAACACAATGATACTCTTACCGTTTGCTGCCAAATCATTAATGATTTTATATATTTCTTGTTTTGCACCTACATCAATCCCTTGGGTGGGGTTATCCAAAATATAGATATCCGAATCGATTTCCAACCATCTGGATAAAATGACTTTTTGCTGATTTCCACCGCTGAGAGATGTAATCAAATCATATTTGCTACCAACTTTTATATTTGTCTTTTTTTGATTTCTGTCAAATAGGGCATCTGTGCTTTTCTTGCTGATGAACAATTTCTTATGTTTCGTTGCAAAATAAGCCGTTGACATGTTATTTACAATGCTCATATCCTTAATAATAGAGCGTTCTTTCCTATTTCTGGGCACCATTCCGATGCCGGATTTCATCACATTTCTTATTTGATTGTAGTTAACTTTTTTACCGTCTAATATAACTTGTCCCGATGTAATCTTTCGAGCTCCGAAAAGGGCTTCTGCCAGTTCTCCTCTTCCATCACCGTGAAGACCCGTTATAGCTAACACTTCACCTTTTTGCAATTCAAAGGAAATATTTTTAAAATATCTACCGGATTGGAGATTTTCTACTTTCATTAGGGGATTAGAAGCAACGGGAGGTTTCACAATTTCCTCATCAACAAGGCTTCTTCCCACCAACAATTGAGTTGCAATTTTCTCGTCGATATCCTGAAATAATCCGGACTGTATAAACTTACCGTCCCTTAAGACTGTATACTTATCGCAAATGGAAAATAGCTCCGGCATCTTATGGGAAATATAAATCATGGATACGCCGTTGTTTTTCAGGTCTCTCATAATAGAAAAAAGATTGTCAATCTCTTTATTTGTCAAAGCTGTTGTGGGTTCGTCCATGATGATTAATTTACAATCAAAGAGAAGAGCCCTTGCAATCTCTATTAGCTGCTTAATGGATGTGTCCAAATAGCTCACTTGCATATCAGGATCTATATCTAAATTCATTTTTTCCAAAATATCAGCTGCCCTAATGCGCATTTCTCTTTTATTCAATGTTTTCCAAGGATTCAGTATTTCTTCTCCTAAAAATAAGTTCTCGTAGACCTTTAAATCATTGATTAAATTAAGCTCTTGATGCACAAAGCCGATACCCATTGAAAAGGCTTTTTTGGAAGTCATTCCTTGAACTAAATTTCCGTCTAAATAAATTTCGCCGCCCGTTTGCGGAAAGGTTCCTGCCAACACGTTCATCAAGGTGGACTTACCGGCTCCATTCTCGCCCAAAAGACCGTGAATCTCACCTTCCCCCACTGTGAAGCTTACATTATCCAATGCTGTTACAGGACCAAATTTCTTCGTAATATTTTTCATTTCTAAAAACATAATTTTTAACCGCCCATCTTTGTTATGCACGGGAAATGCACGTATTTTACTTTTAAATGCCGAAGTAATACTCGACCTGGTCAAGGATATAAATCGTATAATAGCTTTAGACTGTACTGAACGGATGAATAGATGTCGGTTGAATCCAACCGACATCTAAAGGACTTATGGTTTCTATTGAGGCATAGTAATACTATATCTTGTTTTGAAAATATCACCTTCTCTGAACTGTTGCTCATTAGTGTTGTCGATTTCTTCAGTTTCAATTAGGATCAATCCACTTGGAGTAGCTCCATCCAGAATTACCTGAGCTCCTAATTCTACTGCTTGGCGAACCATTGCAGGAGAGAATGCATAGGTTACCTGCATAACGCCCTTTTCTTCCCAAGGCTTAAAGGTATCCAAGTTTTCTACTCTTCCGCCAACACCTGATACTAATTTAATGTTTAAAGTAGCATCTCCGTCATAGTTTTCAATAGCGTCCAATACACCTAATACTACTTCGTCATCGTGTGTAAAGATTCCCTTTAAGGATTCAATTTGTTCTTTTGTAGAACTTGCGAACCATGTTTCCAACTGCTCCATAGCCTTTGCTCTCTGCCAATCAGTAGAGAACTGCTGAAGAACCTTAATGTTGGAATCTGCAGTTGAAGCAAAACCTTGAGATCTTTGCTCAGGTACGGTAGAGTTGTCACCCTTGAACTCCAGAATGTTAACTTCACCTGCTCCTAAATCTTCTGCAAAGAATGCATTGAAGTATTCTCCTGTCATTTCTCCGATAGTAACGTTGTCACCCATGATTTCTGCAGTTGGCTTAAAATCATTGATTAATCTATCGTAGATGATTAAAGGAATTCCGGCATCCATAACAGCCTGTGCGGAAGATCTAACTTCATCGCCATTGTGAGGCCATAAAACGATGCAATCTACTTGATCTGCAATGAGCTGATCCAATTGGTTGTTCTGCTCTGAAGATTCAGCAGATGTTAAGAATTTAACTTCCAAACCGGTTTCTTCTTGAATCTTCTTGGCTTCTGCCTGAGCGTGAGCGATACTTTCGCCTAAGAAGCCGTGGGTAGCGTTTGGCATTACAACACCCAGAACACCTTTTGTTTCTTCTTCTGAAGTACCGCCGTTTCCGCCACCGCCACATGCTGCCAAACTAAATACCAGAGCCAGCATTAATACAATTGACAAAACTTTTTTCATATTTTCTCCTCCTTTTGTGGCTTTTGCATAATTTTAGATTATGTAAGATTATTGCTTACATCAAAAGCCTGTTTAGTTAAAATTACCATATCGTTAGAACTTTGTCAATATAGAAAAAGGCTATTTTTTCAACAAAGTAATCGATTACAAAAATTTCGACAAACGCTCTTTTACCTTAATAATAGAAGTGCATCCCGTGGTGCCAATTTGCTCTATGGTCAAAGAAGAAACAGTAGCCCCCAATAAGCCCGCCTCCTCCAAAGACAGGTCTAGAGTAAGCCCCAATACGATGCCGGCATTGGTAGCATCTCCTGCCCCGCAGATGTCTATGGGCAAAGTGGCTTTAACAGCCGGTAAAAATTCTCGTTTGCCCTGACCTAATAAAACTATGCCCTGATCCCCTTTAGTGATATAAAAAGCCTTAATATTCTTTCGTTGGAGAAAACCATCCATATGATGATTGTTGTTTATGCCGATGGCCTGAAATTCCTTGTCGTTACATTTACAGATAAAGTTAGGAAAATGATCTGCAAACCCTCTGGAATCGACATAAAAGATTTTATTGGGGTTTTCCTTTGCCATTTTGCTTAGCTCTTTCCGAATTTTATTAGTCACAACAGAACAATCCTCTTCTAAAAATTGATCCGTAACTAATACTGCATGACTTTTTGCCATTGCTTTTTCTAAATTTTTTAATAATTGAAGCTCCAGACCCTGGGAGGTCTTTTCAAAGCTCCTGAAATCTAGTCGGTTGGATTCCGCACTGCTTTCTTTTTTTGCACCTCGCATAAGTTTTAGATAGACATTGGTCATCCTCGAATCTGTCTCTACCATAAAACTAGTATTTGCCCCCATTGCGTTTAACATTTTCTTTAGTTGAAAGCCATCTCCATCTTGACCTAAAAGACCTACACAAAAGACCTCTGCACCTAAGCTTCTTAGATTGTTTGTTATAGTTCCTCCTATGCCCGGGTAGGCTTCCATCTTATGCACCTGGTAAGCAGGCAACCCGGTCTCCAAAGACTTTTCATCTCGAAGAGGATCGCTATATGCATACCTATCTAAGCAGTAATCTCCAAAGACTGTAATTACTTTTTGATTGGTTTTATCCAATCTTTCCAAGATTCTATGAATAGAGTTAAAATTCATTACAAATTGATTCATACTTACACTCCTACATTACTCTGATCCAATTTTAAAGCCCGTACTGCTAAATTGGGTACGGTATCTCCATGATCCCCCCAAATATAATAACTCTTGCCACCTTCCTTCACAGTTCTGGCCAGGATGGTCTTCCAAGGTCTAAAGTAATACATGGGATCCGTCTTAGGTGGCACTTCTTGTAATGTCTGATCTACCATAGGTAATAGATCAAAAACGGCTGTAGTAAAATCACTAATACTCTTATGTTGCTGATGCGCCACATTTCTGGCCATAGCTAAAGCCTTTAAATATACCTCCGGACCCGTAACAGCAGAACCAAAGTTCAAAAAAACACCTTTTTCTAACCGGGTAATGCTCTGTGCATAAATAAGAAAATCCGTATAAGAGGCTTTTCCAATCACGCCTCCATCACAATTGGGATGTTCATGGATGATGTCATTGCCGATTCCTACATGTACCGTGCAAGGGACTTGCAGTTTATACGCCATGGCCAAAACACTCTTTTCTCTGTGAGGCAGCTGATTTTCCCAGATATATCTTCCCACCGCTTCTCCCAAGCCCAATCCGTCCTTTACGCCGTCTTTTACGATTTCATTGATCAATCCCGTCTCACGCCACAACCCAAATTGCCCCTGGGAGACATATTTAGCTACACTTTCACAGGTGGCTCCTATCAACGATAGTTCAAAATCGTGAATGGCACCAGCACCATTGGTTGCAAAATGGGTAATCAGCCCTTTCTTCATCATTTCTATCATGTATAAGGCGTTTCCCTTACGAATAACGTGAGCTCCGTACATCATGAGCACCGTGGATTTATGGGATTTGGCTATCACAATTTTTTCTGATAAAGAATCATATTTCTCATCTTTTATAAGTTCTAAATTTAAGTCCAAGGGTTTTACTATTGAAATATCTACATCATGAATTCTTTCCTGTAGTGATTTTAAAATTAGTTTCTCACGATCAAATTGTTTAAATGGCATAAATTTCACCTTTTTTATTTAAGCATTAAAAAGTTAAGAATTTTTCCCGCCTCTTCAAAATTAGGGATAATAACGTCGGCTCCCGCGGAAAGAAGCCTATCTCTTTTCCAAAGATCAATTCCTTTCTTTCCGGCCTCATCTGTGGCAACTCCAAAGGTAAATCCACCAATATTTTTGACCAATTCAATTTCCACATATCCATCCCCAAAGGAAACCAATTGTTCAGGATAAATTTGATTTTCTTCTATAATCCGCTTAATGACCAGTTCTTTTGAACAGTGGATGATATGATCCTGTGCGCCCCAGATACCCCCATCAAAATACTCTGTTAATCCCAACAGATTCACTTCCCTTTTCACATCCTCTTCATCCGTACCACTGGCCAAATACAATTTTATACCTTGATCCCTCAAGCCCTGTAGAAGTGATATGGTACCCTTCACCCTATATTTTTCGGCATCAGCCCCACTTTTCAATTCCTGATGGCGGTGAGCGATCCTTTCTTCCAATCTTCTCAAATACTCTTTCTTATATTCCAGGGGATCCTTTGGGTTTCCACCCCTTGCAGCCACTTCCTCCGCCAACCTTTGGCATTGGAAAATGGTTTGTTTCCCTGTCAAAAGATCTACAAACTCTCTCACTATGTCCCTGTGAGAATCCAAAGACTCCTCCGGTGCCACCCTTTGTAACTCTTCCGTAAAATAAGGAATCATCACATCTTGCCAGCCTTCTCGAATCAAGCTGACCGTACCATCAAAGTCAAAAATAGCAGATTTTATAGGCATATCATCAGAAGGATACCTGACAATTTCCATACCCCATTGATCCTTTAGTATCTCCTGTATAGCACAGGACAGATTATGCTCATAGATCATGTGCATATCCTCTATCTGCTCCATGGAATCCGTAGGGGCAATTAAAATCCTATGACAAAGCTCCTTTAACTTTCCCCCATCTCTTCCCGAAAAACCAATGGTGTAGATCCCCATATTTCGTGCAGTTTCCACAGCTTTCACAATATTGGGAGAGTTTCCACTTCCACTAAAGACCACCAAAATATCCCCCTTGGTACCCAAAGTCTTTAAGGGTATGGAGAAAATGTCCTCATAAGAAAAATCGTTGGCCAAACATGTGATCAAAGGATTGCTATCTGCTAAACATTGAGTCTTAAAGCCTTCTCGCCCATAAACTCTACACCCTTTTGTAAAATCGTTGGCCATGTGGGAAGCTGTAGCAGCACTACCCCCATTTCCTGCCGTAAAGATGGTGTTTCCATTTTTCTTGGCTTCCAAAAGCTTTTCCGCAATTTGGTTTAAAATTTCAAAATCAGTTTTTAAAATTTTCTCAGTAAGATCTTTTGTATAATCTTTTAAATAATCTTCAAGTTGAAATCCTTTCATGCTTATCCTTTCTCTTTGATCCCTTGTTTTTTTCTTCGCTATATTAATACTACCTTGCCCTTAGTCTTCTATGGAAATCCATTTTCCGGATTTTGCACTTTCAAATAGGCTTTCACAAATGATCATTTCTCGTAGTCCATCTTTAAATTTGGCAAATTCTACTGGTGATGCCTTATCCTCAATAGCACTGTAGATAGCCTTGAAATTATTCTTAAAGGCATCGGGAAAACCCTCTGCGTGACCGCCGGGATAAGAAATCTGGTGTGCAGTTGCACTATCCACCAGCGTAGGATCCTTTGTCAGAATTTCATTGGGAGAATCTCTATGTCCGATCCATAGGTTATTTAAATCATCCGTTGTCCAAAACAGGGCTTCCTTTGATCCGTCGATATTCATGGTAATTCTATTTTTTCTTCCGGAAACCACTTGGCTGATGACTGCATTACCTATGGCTCCATTTTCAAACTTCAGTAAAATATGTGCGTGATCTTCTGACTCTATGGGGACTTCTTCAAATTCTAAATCTTTTACCTTTTCAAATGCATTAGCATCACCCTTGGTTTTTTTCCTTGTCTTATGGAAGGTTGCAAAATCTGCAAACACTTCCTTCACTTTCAGACCGGTGGTAGTTTCTGCCAAATCTATCCAGTGGGAACCGATATCCGCCACGGCTCTTGTAGAACCAGAGTATCTGGGATCGATTCTCCAGTTGTAGTCTGTATCGTGAAAAAGCCAATCTTGCAGATAAACCCCATGGACAGCCCAGATTTTCCCCGTTTTTCCCTCTTGAATTTGTCTTTTCATTTCATAAGTCATGGGATAAAAACGGTTGTGAAAGTTTACTGCATTGACCAGTCCTGTTTCCTCTGCCACTCTCACCATGTCACGCCCTTCTTCTATAGTCTTGCACATGGGTTTTTCACAAATGACATTTACTCCCTTCTTCAGAGCATAGGTACTCATTTCATGATGGGTATGATTGGGAGTACAGATATGCACCATGTCCAAATCCATGGTATCAATCATTTCCTTATAGTCTGTAAAGTAGTTGGGAATGGACATGGCTTCCGCCTTTCCCTTTGCATCCGCAGTTTCCGTCAAGGCGACCACCTCTGAAATCCCCAACCTTCTTACTGATTCCACATGCAAGCTTCCTATAAATCCGCTTCCGATTACACCTGTTCTGTATTTAGCCATATTAGACCTCCTTTAATTTACATTCGCTGGATTGACGTATTATCAATTCATGCTCTAAGATTACATTTTTAATAATTTGAGTATTATTCTCTATTCTTTCCATTAAAAGCTCATACGCTTTGGCTCCTAACCTCCTTCGAGGCTGCCTCACGCTGGAAATGGATGGATTAAAAATTTCGCAGAGAGGAATATCGTCCACTCCGATGACGGCTACGTTTTTTCCTGCCGGTTTTCCTATATCGTTTAAGTATTTTGCCACACCTATGGCAATGGTATCACCAAAGGCAAAGATTGCCGTAGGAGGATTGCTCAGCTTCATCAACTCTCTGGCTCCCTCCTGTCCACCTTCCATGGTGTAGCTTTTCACTCGAAAATACTCTTTTTTTAATGGGATGTCGTGCTCCTTTAATGCTTTTTTATAGCCGGAAATCCTATCGCTTTCTGAAGCAAAATATAGTTGACCTCCAATAGCTCCAATCTTTCGATGTCCTTTGGAAATCAAGTAGGAGACCGCATCATAGGCCGCCAATTTATTGTCGATGGAAACATTGGTAATTCTGGCACCGGGAGTGTATTCACAGCATTGAACTAGGGGAAAGTTTTCTGCCCAGTTGCTCAATGCATCCTTATCATAGTTGGAAAGTAACACTATGGCGCCATCCACCTGCTTGGTAATAAGCATCTCCATGTATTTCTGCTCAAGCTCGTGCTTGTTGTTGGTAATGCCTATTAAAATATTGTATCCCGATTTTTCGGCAGACTCTTCTATAGCCGCCAAGATTTCAGTATAAAATGGATTTTCTATAGTGGGTATGATTAGTAGAATTTTCTGAGTTTTGGCCACACGTAAATTACGACCTAAAAAATTGGGAACATATCCTGTTTCCTCTATTACTTTTTTGATCTTTTCCCTGGTCTCAGGGGATACATTGGGATCGTCGTTGATTACCCGGGAAACAGTGGCAACAGAGACTTTGGTAAGCTCTGCAATATCCTTAATACGCATGGTTTCAATCTCTCCTAAATAGATTATATTTAATCATTTATATTTATCTTTTAAGATGTAAACGATTACATTTTATTATATAAAAAGTCTTTTTACATTTCAATAAAAATATATGATTTACATTTATGATTTAATTTATTTATTTATTGTAATACAATCATTATTATTGATTATTTATTTGATCTAATATTAACGCAGCTGCACCCAACAAGGCTCCATGATATCCTAATTTGGTTCTTTCTACGATTATTTTTGCACTTACGGGCAATACATTTTTTTTAATTTCATTTTTTATGGAAGGCATCAATAGGTCTATGGCTACTGATATGCCACCCCCCAAATAAACTTTTTCAGGATTGTTTAAGCTGATGACATAGGAAATAGCTCGTCCTAGATAGGTTCCTACCTCCTGAAGAATGGCTAAAGCTTTAGTATCCCCTTTTCGGGCATTTTCTACAACTTGTTTTGCCTGGACTCCATAGTGTCTGAGAATGGCCATACCTGAAGCATAAGCCTCTAAGCAACCTCTCTGTCCGCAGCTGCAAAGCCTTGGGTTTTCATATTCCACTTTTAAATGTCCAAGCTCACCTGCGGCAAAGTTGGTTCCTCTGACCAATTTCCCCTCAGATACAATGGCACCTCCGTTCCCGGTGCTTAATGTAATCCAGGCAAAATTCCGAGCCCCATCTCCCCAGATCATTTCTCCCATAGCGCAGGAATTCACATCGTTTTCTACCATCACATTGGTTATTCCCAAAGCGATAGTAAAATACTCTCTTACGGGTACATTTCTCCAATTTTGAAAAGGCGCATAAATGAGTTCACCTTTTAGTGGATCCACTAACCCCGGCATATTGATGCCTACTCCCACTACCGGATACTTTTCACAACATGTCATAAAAGCCTTGGCTGCAATTTCAAAATGTTCTTGCCAACTTACCCCTTGAGGTGATGGGAATTGTTCCGATATCAAGATTTCTCCATGCTCATTTACTATGGCACAGATAGTTTTTGTTCCTCCTAAATCTATGGAACCAATTAACATGTTTGCTCCTATCTACTAAAACTGGCAGATAGAACTACCTGCCAGTTAATTGTTATTTTTATCTTTGATTTCGTCTTTACATGTTTTTTATAAGTACTCTTGAACGTTATCCTTGGTGATTAATGTGAAATCTACCAGAACTTCACTATCCATTGAGTTTCCGCTTGCGATATTGAAACAAGCTTTCATTGCTTCTGTACCTTGTGCAGCAGTACTTTGTGATACAGTAGCTGCTAATTCCCCGGCTGCTACTGAAGCTAATGCATCAGGAGTAGCATCTAATCCATAGCATTTAATCTTATCCTGTAATCCTGCATCCTGAACTGCCTTTAAGGCTCCCAATGCCATACCGTCATTATGTGCAACGATTGCATTGATCTCTTTGCCGGATTGTAACCAGTTTTCCACAAGGGTCAGAGCCTTTGCCGTATCCCAATCAGCAGCACTTTCAAACACCTTTACGATGTCAGGATTTGCATCCAATACTCTCTGGTATCCTTCGGATCTTCCGATCTGAGCGTCAGATCCCATAGGTCCCAACAAGAAAGCCACATTTCCTTTTAAATTCATATCTTCTGCAGCTTTTTGCATTTCCATTTCACCACCGTCAGCATTGGAAACCCCTACGTAACAGTCAGCAGCTGTAGGATCTGCAATTTGTTGGTTGACAATAACCACGGTAACTCCTGCTTCTTTCGCCATTTCCACAGCAGGCATGATTCCGTCCACAGATACAGGCTCAATTATAATACCCTGTACACCTTGATTGATAGCCGTTTCAATTTGGCTGATTTGCTTATTGACGTCTTGACCCGCATCATTGATGCTTAAGTTTACCCCAAGTTCTTCGGCTTGTGCCTTAACAGCGTCAGAAAGTTCAATAGTAAAGGCATTGGACATGTGAGTCATAAATAAGGCAAAGTTCTGAGGTGTTCCTTCATCGCCTTTATCGCTTGCATCATCTTTCTCTCCCTTGCTCGCACAACCTGCAAAGGTAGCCAGTACTAAAGTGAATACTAATAATACTGCTAATAATTTCTTCTTGTTCATTTTTTCTCCTCCTATAAAATAACTATGCTATAGAAATAGCTCTTTCTGTTTAGTCATTCTTAGATTTTCCTCTAATATCTACTAAGACAGCGATCGCTATAATAGCCCCTTTTATGATCATCTGATAATTGGATGATACGTTCAAAATGTCAAGCCCGTTGGCTAAAACGGCTAACAGCAAGGCACCAATCAGAGTCCCGTACCATTTTCCTGCCCCTCCGGACATGCTGATTCCACCGATAATAACAGCGGCAATGGCATCTAACTCGTAACTTTGCCCCGCAGTAGGTGATCCTTGATAAGTTCTGGAGGCCAACAATACACCGGCAAACCCAGCAAGAACACCTGAAATAGAGTAAACTGCAAGGCGCATCCTCTTTACGTTAATCCCCGATACTTTTGCAGCAATCTCATTTCCCCCTATAGCGTAGACTCTCCTGCCAAAGACGGTCTTGGTCAAGATGAATCCGCATAAACAAATAATTACAATAAAATACACTGATAAAATAGGAATAATCGTTCCTGGAATATTTCCACTAGCCAACTTTTTAAATGAGTCCGAAACTCCAAAGATAGGCGATCCTCCGCTGGCAATCAGAGCCAATCCTCTGACGGCTGTCATAGTGGCTAAGGTGATGATAAAGGGAGGAATTCCCCCATAAGCAACGCCAATCCCATTTACCAAGCCTACACCTAACCCCACTAATAGTGCAATTGCGATGGGGACAAAGACAGGATATGTATCCGGGTGTGCAAAGTGTGCCGCCATAACCGCAGAAAGTGCCACGGTAGATCCAACGGATAAATCGATCCCATTAGATACAATGACAAACATCATGCCACAGGCAAGAATGCCATTAATGGATGCCTGCTTCACAATTCCCACTAAGTTTTTAGGGTTGGCAAAAGCGTCCGGTGAAATAATCATTAAAACGATTACAACTATAATAAATGCTATTAAAATTCCAAGTTCTCTGAATCTTCCTTGAAAATTGGTTTTTTGATTTTCTAAACGCTCTCCCATTAATTCTTTCCTCCTCCAAAAGATGCATAATTCATGATGGCTTCCTGGGTAAACTCATCTCTTTTTAATTCTCCTGCGAGATGTCCCTCCCACATGACCAAAATCCTATCACTGATGCCCATAACTTCCGGCATTTCAGAGGAAATGACAATAATTCCCTTGCCAGCTTTGGCCAATTCACCTATGAGCAAGTAAATATCTCGTTTAGCCCCTACGTCTATTCCTCTGGTGGGCTCATCAAAGATGATGATTTCCGGCTCAGTCATAAGCCACTTTCCCAATACAACCTTCTGCTGATTTCCACCACTGAGGGAAGACACCGTAGTCTTTCTAGAGTTCGTTTTAATTTTTAAAGAGCGTATGTAGGTTTCTGCTGATTCTGATTCTTTTTTACTATCAATAATGTTAAATTTAGAAATTTTCTTTAAAGATACTAAGGAAATATTTTTCTCTACAGAAGTAATCAAGTTTAGTCCTGTTTGTTTTCTGTCTTCCGTGATCATGGCTAATTTGTTTGAGATTGCATCCTTTGGATGATGGATGACTGTTTCTTTTCCATTGATTAAAATCTTGCCTTGGGTTGCTTTCGCAATGCCAAAGATGGTTTCCACCAACTCACTTCTACCTGAACCAACTAAGCCTGCAATCCCCAGAACCTCTCCCTTATGAAGCTTAAAGCTTACATCTTTCACCTTTTGACCTCTATATAGGTGCTCAACTTCCATAATTGTCTCTCCTATAGGTACTTCCGTTTTAGGGTAAACCTCTTTGATTTCCCTACCCACCATCATAGAAATTAGTTGATCCCCATTTAAATCTTTGCTTTCTCCTGTCCCTGCTAAGGTGCCGTCCCGTAAAACCGTAATGCGATCGGAAATTTGAAAAATTTCATCCATTTTATGCGATATGTAGATAATCGCTACTCCCTGAGCCTTTAGTCTTCGAATTTGTTCAAATAAAACATTGACTTCTGTTTCTGTAATGGCCGAAGTAGGTTCATCCATAATAATAATCTTGGCATTTAGGGATATAGCCTTTACGATTTCTACCAACTGCATTTGAGCAACGCTGAGCCTTCTAATGATTGTCCTTGGGTCTATCTGAATATTCATATCTTCAAATAAACGGGTGGTCTGGACTCTCATTTCAGCCTTATCCACAATTTTTAGCTTTTTAAATCCGGGTTTTAAAAGTTCTCTGCCTATAAAGATATTTTCAGATACTTCCATATCCAAAATCGGATTCAACTCTTGATGAATCATAGCAATGCCTTTATTTATAGCATCCTTGGGATCATCTATAGTGACTTTGTTCCCATCAAGAAGAATTTCACCGCCATCAGACTTATATATTCCCATAAGGATTTTCATTAAAGTGGATTTTCCCGCTCCATTTTCACCCATTAATGCGTGAACTTCCCCCGGTCTTAAATCAAAACTAACGTTATCTAACACCTTAACTCTAGAAAAGGACTTATCTATTTTGTTTAATTGTAATATTGGATTCATCTTATCTCACTCTGTTTTATAAAGTTATAAATTTCTTTTAATTTATTGAAAATGCCAACTTTATAATATCTTAAATTAGCAAATTATGCAATAAATATTTACTTATTTTTGATTACAACATTGACTAATCTTTATTTAAAAATTATTAACTTTTGACCAATAAAAAACGAGGAAATGACGGAATCAAAGATTCCTATTTCCTAATGTCGCCCACAAGGGGCGACTCTTTGCATAGTACGTTCTTTGATATTCCCTCAATATCGTCTCTGACGATATTTCCTACATATTAAAAAACGTGGAAATGACGGAATCAAAGATTCCTATTTCCGGATGTCGCCCGCAAGGGGCGACGCTTTGCAAGGTACGTTCTTTGATATGACCTCAATATCGTCTCCAACGATATTTCCTACATAATAAAAAAGAGACCTCATAAAAAGTCTCTTTTTTAGAATTGGCGATGACCTACTTTCCCAGGCAGCTGCCCGCCAAGTATCATCGGCGCAA
>CAYWVS010000074.1:0-15669 GCA_964461765.1 uncultured Anaerovorax sp. | reverse complement strand
GAGCGTCGGTTTCCTAAACCGTGCGTCGGAGGTTCGATTCCTCTCGCGGACACCATAAAAGCCTTGATTTTCAAGGCTTTTTTCTTATTAATTTTGAGTTTTGGGAAAGATTTGGGAAAAATTCAGTTGAAATCTTGCTTGATATTTCTGTATCAACATCGGCAAATATATGAGTGTAAATATTTGTTGTCGTAGATGGTTGAGCGTGCCCAAGTCGCCGGCTGATGTTTAGCATATCCACTCCAAGATAATGGAGCATAGTGGCGTGGGTATGCCTTAGTTGGTGGAAAGTTATCTTCCGAAGGCCCTCTTTTTTCAGGAAATTTGCAAACCACTTTGACGGGCTATCATTTGGCAACGGATCTCCCATGTCATTCAGCATAATGTATGGCGCTCCTCCCCACTTTGATCCAATCAGCAGCCTCTCTTCCATTTGTCTTTTCTTCAACTCCCGTAGCATATCCCTCACCTCTTCCGGCACAGATACCCTTCTGGCGCTCTTATGTGACTTGGGAGAGTCTTCATAAGCTCCATAGTTCTTTTCATACATACGCACCCTTGAAACGGTTATAGAGCATTTTTCGAGGTCAATATCGCTCCACATGAGCCCTGCTAATTCCGACCGCCTTAACCCGGTGAATATGGTTAACATGATAGCAACCAAATACTTATAATGGTTGTCATCCACAGAGAGCAGCTTTTCAAACAGAAGTGCCGTCTCTTCCCTGTTATAATAATTTGATTCTTTCTTATCTAATGCCGGAAGATCTATGTTGGCGCATGGGTTCGCTGTTATAATCTGCCATTTCACAGCGGAATCATACATCTTGCTTAACACAAAAAAAGCGTTTCGGACAGTCTTTGGGGATAACTTGCCGGACAATCGATTAACCCACTGCTGCACATCAAACAATCTCACTTTTGTTAGCTTAGCATTTCCCATCTCTGGTACGATGTAATTTTTAATTGCTTTTTTATAATTAGAAATCGTAGACTTTTTCAGCTTTACCTCGGCATATTCAGAAATCCATTTCTCGGAAAAACTTTCTACCGTTAGCTTGTTTGTCGCATTGACATTCCCATCCACGCAGGCGGCATAGAACTTAGACAGCTCCTTTTTAGCTTGTGCATCGGTCAAGCCTTTCACGGTCTTTTTTAAGATGATTGGCTTTCCGTTTAGGTCACTGCCCATGGGCACTATGAGCCTATGGGAATTCCCTCTTTTTTCTATTGTTCCCGGCATGTGGTTTCTCCTTCAGTTTTATTCCTTGGTTTTAATCAGTTTTGCATAACGAGTTGACACGAAAATAAAATAGATTCCTAATACACAAAATATAATATTTAAAATGTTTACTGCTACAAGCTCTTACTCGTCCAACGGCCACCAGTATTGCCCTGCTGGTTGCAATTTAGAATCGTATACATCTATTCGGATTTCTGAAATCGTCGGATCGCCTATTGCTTTAATTTTTTCTACCTCTTGTTTAGCCATTTCAGTTCCTTGCTCTATGGAAAGATCTGCAGATAATTGGAGGCTCACAATATATCCTTCATTACCTGTTAATATGTTGCAAAAATAATCATTTTTCATATATTCTGAATTTATAACACTTTCCACTTCATTTTTGATTTCATTCTTTTTTTCCTCGTCGTTATACATAGTCTCTTGTTGATTTGACGATACTTGCTCGTCTTTTTCTGCATCCTTGTCTTCGCCAAAAATTGCAATCAAAACTACTAATATGGCAAGAATCGCAAATATTATCCCTATAATTTTTAATACTTTTTTCATTCAATCTCCTCCTAAACTTTATACTCTGCAATATCCTCTAAAACAAAAACAGGCAACTCCGATTCTAAGTGCCCGCCTAAGATGTGTCTAAGTTCATGTTCTAAAGTTATAAATTTTCTTTCTTCCGATAAATCTGAATTAATGTAAATGTTATAGTCGCCATCAGGATCAACAGAGGTATAGCCCCTGACTCTGATCGGCATATCAACTTGCCTTACGTAAATCATTATTCGTATCCTGCCTCTTTTTTCATCCGCTTAAGCATCTCTGCTGCAAATTGCATATCTTCTTTAGTGGCACCCTTGGCGGCGTCAAAAAGTGCACGATATTCCGGATTCTTGTGCAGCTCTTCGGCGTATGCTGCTATCTCATCTCTTTCAGATTCAAAATAGTCTAATTCCGATAAGCTTATGTTGAGCGCAGCACATACGGCTTTAATTGTTTCGTACTTAGGGTCCGTGGTCTGACCGGAAAAAATTTTATTCAGCGTCCCTATGGGTACACCCGAAACTCTTGATATTTCTTCTGTTGTCACCCCTTTCTCTTTTTTTATCTTAACTAAATATTCTACACCCATAAGGCACCTCCCATTTATCTGCATTTTAATCCCATTAACTTATATTGTCAATAATTTTTTACCGTTGGCGGTAATTTTTTTACAAAAATATGTTGACAATTACCTTTAACGGATGTATCATAAATATAAAATAACCGTTAATGGTAAAACAAAAGAAAGGAGGCACTATGAGATCCTATTTAAAATACAAAATGGAAACGGAAAATGTTAGCAAAGATGATATCTGCAAATTATTATCCGTATCCGAAAAAACATTTCGTAATAAATTATCCGGTATTACAGATTTTACTTGGACAGAAGCTCGCACAATTAGAAATAATTTTTTTCCAAATGAAGATTTTGAAAAGTTGTTTGAAAACGGCACATATAAAACAGCCGGTTAAAAAGGAGAAAAAATGAAAGACGTACCAAAAGAAGTGAGGTTACTTGCCAAAGAGTTTGTAGTAGAAAAACTACAGGAGAAGGATATAAGCCCCGAAATGGTGTCAGCCATTGCAGAGCTTATACAGGCAGTATATTCAGATTAGTCAGTTTCAACATTAAAAGGAGGAACCCCATGCAAAGAATCACAATGGACAGTCAAGAGACAGCCGAATATCTCGGCGTAAGTTACGGACACCTAATGAAATCCGTGAGGAAAAACGAGATACCACACATCCGAGTTGGAACAAAGTATCTCTTCCGCAAAAGCACTTTAGACGATTGGATCAAGCAGCAGGAGCAAACTGCATCCACCTATGAAATAAAAAGAGAGGAGGTGAATTTTGAAAGGATTTACTGACGACGACAAGTACATAAAAACAAAGATGTTTTGTATAGCCGCCCTGTGGGTTTTGTCCGGGTGGCAGTGGTAAAGGAGGAAAGCGATCATGAGTGAGGAACTTAAAACCTGCTACACCTGCGAAACTAGCTTGGTCAAAGAGACCGAAGCGGGACCAGTTAGTGTATATACTCCTGTCCATATCGGATACTTTGAATACGCCCTGTGTAGTACCTGTGCCAAAGTATTTACAAAGATGATGGACACCATCACCGCTGCAAGCGCGAAAATGAATGACGTCACCTGTAACTGCTCAGAGCAGCTAATTACCATTGAAGTACCTAAAATTGAGCGAATACACACGGTGTTGCAGTATGGGTTACCGATTATATGCATATACGAGAGTCCTGCAGATTACCCTGGCAAATATGTGGCTCGTGTCTATGCTGTGACGGAGGGTCAGACCAGACCGGGAATCTACATAGCACTAGCGGACACATTAGAAGAGATTAGGGCTAAGTTGCCTGAGGGGATGTATCCTGTTCGGAGGCACAAATCGGATGATCCCTGCATCGTTGAGACATGGATATGAAAAACGCCCCATACGGAACTGCAATTCCGGGGCGCTTAGTTAAAAAATCAGTTATAGTGTAGCATTTGAAGAGCTACAAGTCAAGGAGGATATGAAATGAAAAAGTACAGTTTTACAGGTGAAACCAAAATTGTTTTTGGGATAACCTTACGTCAAATTAAAGCTGAAATTAGCTTTGGGGCAGTTGTTGCAGGAGAAATCGGAGGTTACATAGAAAAAGAAGAAAATTTAAACCACACCGGCGACGCTTGGGTGTCCGGCGACGCTAAGGTGTACGGCAACGCTAAGGTGTACGGCAACGCTTGGGTGTACGGCAACGCTAAGGTGTACGGCAACGCTTGGGTGTACGGCGACGCTTGGGTGTCCGGCGACGCTTGGGTGTACGGCGACGCTAAGGTGTACTGGATTTCTAAAATTGGCTCTCGTTCAGACACTACTACTTTTTTTAAATCTAAATTAGGTATAGAAGTTTCTTGCGGATGTTTTTTAGGTACAATAGAGCAATTTGACAAAAAAGTGCAAGAGGTTCATGGGGACAATGAGCATGGAAAAATCTACAGATTGGCTATAGAAATTGCCAAATTAAAAATACATCAGGAATGATAGCATGGTTATCATTAAATGTCCCGTCACAAAAAAAATAGTATCTGTAGTTACATGTATCAATTGTGTATTCATAAGAACCGAAAAAGACCATCCAAAGGTTTGGTGCCAGTATAATGAGGAGGAAATAAAGATATGTCAACTAAAATTACAAAATTGGAAATTGAAAACGTAAAAAGAGTCAAGGCGGTGGCCATGGAGCCTACCGCAAATGGACTCACCATTATTGGTGGCAAGAATAATCAGGGTAAGACCACTGTCCTTGATGCCATCGCTTGGGCACTGGGCGGTGAACGATATCGTCCGTCTGAGCCACGCCGAGACGGCTCAGTCATTCCCCCTTCCCTTCACCTGACACTGTCGAACGGCTTAGTAGTAGAGCGCAAGGGAAAAAACAGCGACCTCAAGGTTATCGATCCTTCCGGGAACAAAGCCGGACAGCAACTTCTAAATGAATTTGTGGAGACGTTTGCATTAGATTTACCAAAGTTCATGGAGTCGAGCCAAAAGGAAAAAACTAACATACTCCTGCAGATTATCGGCGTTGGTGAAAAGCTTTACGAACTTGAAAAGCAAGAGCAGGAAATCTATAACAAACGTCACACTATCGGGCAACTAGCGGATCAGAAAAAGAAGCATGCCGCCGAATTAACTACATATCCCGGAGTTCCAACAGAACCAGTGTCGGCGTCTGAACTAATTAAGCAACAGCAGGAGATCCTTGCCCGGAATGGTGAGAATCAACGAAAACGGGAGAATGTTAGAACGATATCGGCAAAAGTAGATCATCTCGAAAGTCAAAGAAAAAGTTTAGAAGCGCAACTCAAAAGCTTAGAATCCGAATTATCAGAATCACTAAATGATCTCGAAACCGCTCAAAAATCTGCACTCGATCTACACGATGAATCCACCGAAGAGCTTGAGAGAAATATTTCCGAAGTGGATGAGCTCAATAGAAAGGTTCGAGCCAATCAGGATGCAGAAAAAGCCGAGGACGAGGCGCAAGCCTACAAGCAACAATATGACGACCTAACAAATGAATTAGAAACCGTTAGGAAGTCGAAAATAGATCTTTTGGACGGTGCAAATCTACCGTTGCCGGGATTGTCTATTGCAGATGGTGAATTGATTTACAAAGGCTATAAGTGGGACGGTATGAGCGGGTCTGATCAGCTTAAGGTAGCTGTGGCCATTGTTAGAAAGCTGAACCCGAACTGCGGCTTTGTGCTCCTTGACAAACTGGAACAGATGGATATGGACACTATCAAAGAATTCGGGACATGGCTAGAGGCTGAAGGTCTACAGGCAATTGCAACGAGAGTCAGCACCGGCGAAGAATGCTCGATAATAATCTCAGACGGGTATGGTGGTGATATCCCCGATGATCTCACGGAAATACCGGAGACAGTGGAGGCAGAAGGGTGCAGGTGGAAAGAAGGTGAGTTTTAGTGGAAACCGTAAAAGGAATCATGAAAAAGGCTCAAAAAATTGTCATATATGGTCCTGAGGGCATTGGTAAATCCAGTTTTCTCTCCAAGCTACCCGGAACGATTTTTATTGATGTTGAGGGCTCAACTGCCCTCCTCGATGTTGAGAGGACAAAAAAACCATCCTCGTGGACTATGGTGTTAGATCAGATTCAGGAAATTAAACAGGATAAATTATTTCAAACAATCGCTATTGATACAGCAGATTGGGCTGAGAAATTGTGTTCTGAGCATGTTTGCTCTAAAGCAAATATGAACGGCATCGAGAGTTTTGGATACGGAAAAGGCTATACATACCTCGAGGAAGAATTTGGCAAGTTTCTGAACATTTTGCAAGATGTAGTTGATTCAGGTATTAACGTAGCGTTTGCCGCTCATGCCACAATGCGCAAAATTGAAAGACCAGAAGAGACGGGAGCATACGACCGTTGGGAACTTAAGTTGCAGAAAAAAACCGCCCCCCTGTTGAAGGAATGGGCAGACATGGTTCTCTTTGCCGACTACGAAATCCATGTTGTGAATGTTGATGGCCAAGGAGCTCAGAAAGGTAAGAACAAAGCTCAGGGCGGCAAGCGCGTGATGTATACCTGCCATACCCCTTACTGGGACGCGAAAAACAGGCACGGGCTAGAATACAAATTAGACTTTAGTTATGACAAGATTGCACACTGCATTCCAGTTAGAAGTGTTTTGCAGCCTGAAACTCCAGTAGTTTCGGAACCAACTAAAAAAGATGTCACACCTGCACCTGAAGTTATACCGAATCCCGAACCAATAGCTACAAGTGCCCCACCAACTTCTCCACCCACAACAACAACAGAGAATGAAGACATTATGAAGCCCTTACTGGATCTGATGGATCACTATGGAGTAACACATCAAGACATACAAAAAGCTGTAGCACAAAAGGGATATTACCCAATTACAACCCCTATATCTAAATATGATAAAAGCTTTATATCCGGAGTATTGGTTGCGGCTTGGGACAAAGTTCACGGAATGATAATTGATATTGAGGCAAAAGAAACTGGCGTAGATGTTTTGTTTGACTAAAAGGAGGAAAATTAATTGAGTGAAATAATTGAAAGAGAATTAGGTTGGGATGATGAAATAGAAAAAGACGGAAGCGATTTTGTGTTGCTGCCAGAAGGGGATTATCACTTTGAAATTGTTGATTTTGAGCGAGGTAGGCACGGCGGGAGTGAAAAGCTCCCTGCGTGCAACAAAGCCATCATCCACGTAAAAATTGAGTCCGCAGAGGGTACTACTACCCTTAAGCATAACTTATTTTTACATACCAAAACAGAAGGCATGCTATGTGCGTTTTTCGCTTCCATTGGGCAACGCCAAAAAGGTGAAAAGCTCAAGATGAATTGGTCTCTAGTCGTCGGAAGCACCGGCAGACTAAAATTGGGAATAAGAAATTTTACTAACGACTCGGGCGAGAAAAGACAATTCAATGAAATCAAGAAGTTTTACGAATACAAGCAGGATCCTAACATCCCCGATGGATTTATTCCTGCAGGCACCTTTACGCCGGGAGACTTTTAGCCATGGAACTAAGACCGTATCAAAATGAAGCGAAAACCGCCATATTGGCAGAGTGGGGTAATGGCGTCAAGAAAACACTCTTAGTGCTGCCCACAGGTTGTGGCAAGACTATTGTTTTCAGCAAGTTGATCGAGGACAGGGTCGCCGAGGGCGACCGGGTCCTGGTCTTAGCCCACCGTGGTGAACTGTTGGATCAAGCTGCTGACAAACTTGCCAAAAGTACAGGGCTTATGTGTGCCACTGAAAAAGCGGAATGTTCCTGTCTGGGAAGTTGGTTTCGAGTGGTCGTTGGCAGCGTTCAGTCTCTCATGCGAGAAAAAAGATTGAAGCAATTTGAAAGAGATTACTTTGACACAATCATCATAGATGAGGCTCATCACTGCATATCTGACAGCTATCAGCGTGTTTTGGAACATTTTAACGAGGCAAAAGTTTTAGGAGTCACAGCTACCCCGGATCGTGGGGATATGCGGAACCTTGGAAGCTATTTTGAAAGCCTTGCCTATGAATACACCCTTCCCAAAGCCATTAAGGAGGGCTATCTAAGTCCCATCAAGGCGCAGACTATACCAATTAGATTAGATTTGTCTGCAGTCAGTATGCAATCCGGGGATTTAAAAGCTGGTGATATCGGCACTGCTCTAGATCCTTACCTCGGTCAGATTGCAGATGAAATGCGGAAAATCTGCCAAGGGCGAAAAATAGTTGTATTTTTACCTTTGATCAAAACCAGTCAAAAGTTCCGGGATTTTCTTCAACAAAAAGGATTCAGGGCGGCAGAGGTTAACGGAGATAGCAAAGACCGTGCGGAAGTGCTAAAAGATTTTGATGACGGGAAATATGACGTCCTTTGCAATAGTATGCTCCTTACTGAAGGTTGGGATTGCCCATCGGTGGATTGTATTGTTGTTTTACGCCCTACCAAAATACGCAGCCTTTACGCCCAAATGGTGGGTAGAGGCACCCGGCTACATCCAGGCAAAGAAGATTTGCTTTTACTAGATTTTTTATGGCACACTGACCGGCATGAGCTCTGCCACCCTGCTCATTTAATTTGTGAAAATGAAGAAGTGGCCAAGAAGATGACAGAAAACATCGAGGCTGCCGGTTGCCCGGTGGACATCGAAGAAGCAGAAGAAGTGGCAACGTCTGACGTAGTAGCTCAGAGGGAAGAAGCGCTTGCCAAAAGGCTTCAGGAAATGAAAAATCGGAAACGTAAACTAGTAGATCCATTGCAGTTTGAAATGAGTATTCAAGCTGAGGATCTAGTTGATTACACACCTGCTTTCGGTTGGGAGATGGGACCACCGTCCGACAAGCAGGTGGCAACTTTAGAGAAGTTAGGAATCTTCCCAGACGAGATTGACAATGCCGGAAAGGCTACCAAACTTCTTGAGAGATTAGATAAGCGTAGGGTAGAAGGATTAACTACTCCAAAGCAAATCAGGTTTCTAGAGCAAAAAGGTTTTAATCATGTAGGTACTTGGCAATTTGATGGCGCCAAAAAACTTATTGACCGTATAGCAGCCAATGGATGGAAAGTGCCGCATGAAATTGATCCTCATACTTATGTGCCACCTGCAACTAAACCAGAGGAGTTTGAGCCATGGATAAACAAAGCAATCTAAACTTAGTAGAGTTGTTGGACTATATAGATCCTTCATCTCTTGATTACGAGCAATGGCTTCAGGTAGGCATGGGACTTAAGGATGCAGGATATTCCGCATCGGATTGGGACTCCTGGAGCCGCCGGGATTTTAGCAGATACCACAATAATGAATGCTTTAAAAAATGGGAGAGCTTCCGGGGTGCCGGTTCTCCCATCACTGGTGGCACCATTGTAGCACTGGCTAAGGACTGCGGATGGAAACCTAGAGAATATGACGAAGGATTAGAACTTGACTGGGATGATGTTATCTCGGAAAAAGACGAACTTGTAGTTGTAAAAACAGGATGGGTAGAAGCACGAGAAGTTGTTGAGCCAGAAGAATGGAATCCGGTATCTCAGCTTGTTAAATATTTAGAAACTCTCTTTGAAGCTTCCGAGAACGTAGGATACGTCACAGAGTGTTGGGAAAAAGAGGGACGGTATCTGCCTACCAAAGGATGTTGGGACCGTACTGCCGGTGAATTGATTCAACAGTTAAATAAGTATAAAGACGATATTCACTCTGTTGTTGGGGATTATAAGCCTGAAGCAGGGGCATGGATTCGCTTTAATCCGCTAGACGGCAAAGGTGTTAAAAATGAAAATGTAACCGAGTTTCGTTACGCCCTTGTTGAATCGGATAATATGGAGATTGAACAGCAACATGCTATTATTCGAGAATTGGAACTACCTGTGGCATGCTTGGTCCATAGTGGTGGCAAAAGTATCCATGCAATCGTCAAAATTGAAGCAGGAAGCTACGAAGAGTACCGAAAGAGGGTAGATTACCTTTACGACATTTGCAAGAAGAACGGGCTTAAAATTGACAGCCAAAACCGTAATCCATCCCGACTTAGTCGTATGCCCGGAATAATGCGTAACGGTCACAAGCAGTTTCTCGTTGATACCAACATAGGCAAAGAAAGCTTCGCAGAATGGAAAGGCTGGATTGAATCAGTCAACGACGAGCTGCCGGAGCCGGAAAGTCTGACATCGGTTTGGGATAACCTGCCAGAGCTAGCCGATCCACTGATTGATGGTATCTTGCGCCAAGGTCATAAAATGCTGATTGCAGGTCCATCTAAGGCAGGAAAGTCTTATGCACTCATCAATCTTTGTATCGCAATCGCAGAGGGCAAAAAATGGCTTAACTGGCCATGCACCCGGGGCAAGGTAATGTACGTGAATTTAGAACTTGACCGGGCGTCCTGTATGCATCGTTTTAAAGATGTGTACGAAGCACTGAAATTGCCGCCACAGCACCTTGGCAATATAGATATATGGAATCTCAGGGGGCAATCGGTACCCATGGATAAGCTTGCCCCCAAGTTAATTCGCCGGGCAGCTAAAAAGGGGTACATAGCCGTAGTCATTGATCCAATTTATAAGGTTATTACGGGAGATGAAAATAGCGCAGATCAGATGGCGCATTTCTGCAATCAATTTGACCTTGTGTGTCATGAACTGGGGGCAGCGGTGATTTACTGCCACCATCATAGCAAAGGCGGTCAAGGTCAGAAACGCTCCATGGACAGAGCTTCCGGCAGTGGGGTGTTTGCCCGGGATCCTGATGCACTGCTTGACCTCATAGAGTTGGAGCTTACGGACGACATTTTAAAGCAACAAGAGAACCGAGTTGTTTGTGATGTATGTATTGACTACCTTGATAAGATGGCTCCCAGATGGGAAGATCACGCTTCACAGGACGATATGTGCAGCGCTTCTGCAATGCGCAAACATTGCACTACCTACCTGCCTCCAGAAGGACATATCCCGTTGAACCGTGCCATTGAAAAAGCTATTGCCAACGTACAACAACGTACCGCATGGCGCATAGAAGGGACGCTTCGAGAGTTTCCGAGGTTTGCACCAGTCAATCTATGGTTTGATTATCCGGTGCATCATGTAGACGATGTGGGTGTTTTGAGGGACGTGGACGCTGATGGGGAATCGCCATCTTGGAAGAAAAACTTCACTAAGAAGAAAACCCCGGAAGATCGAGAAAAAGAAAAGAAGCAATCCCTTGAAACCGCCTTTGAAGCTTGTGGAATTAATGAACAAGTCACAATAAAGGACCTTGCGGAGTACATGGGCAAATCAGAAGATACGGTCAGAAGGCATATAAAATCACATGGAGGTTTTTGGGTTGATGATGGAGAAGTTGGAAAAAAGTAGAGTTGCAAAGTCGAAAAAATGCGTGCATGCGTATAGACGCATTTTCGAAAGTTGGTCTTGCGCTTCAAAGTTGCAAATTCGATTTTTTCCGAGAATGCGTGTCAGAGACGCAAAGTCGATAAAAAACCGAATTTGCGTGAGACGCACGCAAAGTACCCCCTAAAGGGGGTAATAATCGACTTGCGTCTCACTGGTCAGTGGGGCATTAGTGTGGGGGTCAGAAATTCCCCCACACGACTAATCCCCCTGCACTGACAAACGCGCGAAAAATCTATAAAAAAAAAATTGGAGAAAAATGATGACTGAATTTTTTATAGCGATAATTCCCCCCACCGTCACCCACCAAGAACAAAAGACCGGAGTGCGCAACGGTAAGCCATATCGGTACGATCCGCCAGAGTTAAAAGCTGCTAGGGCAAAACTGGAGGCTCATCTGGCTAAGCATGTGCCGGAACATAAATATACTTCAGGTGTGCAGTTGTTGGTGAAGTGGTGTTTCCCTAGAGGCAGGCATAAGGACGGTGAATATAAAATCACTAAACCCGATACGGATAATCTTCAAAAGCTCTTGAAGGACGTTATGACGCAGCTAAAGTTCTGGACAGATGACGTCTTAGTGGCTAGCGAGATAGTTGAAAAGTTTTGGGCAGAGGTGCCCGGAATCTATATCAAAATTCGTAATTTATAAAACAAGGAGGAACCAAAATGAAAGAGAACACACGCTGCCCTCTTCAGGGAGAATGCGAAACAAAGTGCAAATATGAGAAAAAAGAGCTTGAATGCGATTACTACAAAGCAAACGTAAGACCCGGATTTGAAATTGAAGATCAAGAAAAAGTCCGAGATAAAAAATATAAGGAAATTGCGAGAGAATTAGAAATTACAAAAGAAAAAGAAACCGTAATACAATACATTGAAATTGAGAAAATATGGAAACACCGCGACAATCCACGGAAAGACTTCGGAGACCTTACAGAGCTTGCCGATAGTATAAAATGCAACGGTGTTTTGCAAAACTTAACAGTTGTGCGAAATGTAGGAAATATAACAGGGGAAACACTTGATACATACACCTGTGTAATTGGTCACCGTCGCTTAGAGGCAGCCAAACTTGCTGGTCTTGATAAGGTACCTTGTGTAGTGTCTGAAATGGATCAGCACACTCAGCTCCAAACAATGCTAATGGAGAATATGCAGCGTAGTGACCTCACTGTCTATGAGCAGGCTCAAGGCTTTCAAATGCTGATGGATCTGGGCGACTCCATCAGTGATGTGGCAAAGGCTACGGGCTTTTCCGAGACTACCGTCAGACATCGGGTAAAGCTTTTGGATCTTGACCAAGGTAAGTTCAGGAAGTCCGTTGAGCGTGGAGCCACCATTATGGATTACATGGAGCTTGAAAAAATTAGCGACCCAAAACTTAAAAATGAGGTGCTTGAGCATGTTGGTACAGCCAACTTCAATTGGAAACTTAAAGAAGCTGTTGAAAAGGAGCAAAAAGAAGCAAGAAAAGCAGAGTTGGTAGAAATCCTTGATTCCTTTGCAGAGAGAGTTGAAAAATCAAACAATATGCAGTTCGTGAAGATTTTTAATGGTTTTACTTTAGGGGACTTTCAAAAGCCAGAGGATGCAGGAACGGTCAAATATTACTACACGTCAGACAATTATAGTGTTTGGCTTTATAAAGAGCTTAAAGTTTCTGAAAATCAAAATAAGCCTGAACTAACACAGGAGCAAAAAGATTTTAAGGAAAAAGAAGAGAAGCTGAAAGAACTGACCGCTACAGCATATACCCTCAGAAGCGATTTTGTGAAGAACTTTAGTGCCGGCAAGAAGTATCGTAGCGAAATCATGGAATTTGCTATGTTGGCACTGATAGTTAGTGAATGGGGTTCAGATGCGGAAGAAATCGCAAAAGAACTTGGCATAGAATTGTCAGATCCGAAAGAAATTGACGAATGCGAATACACTGTGGAACGCGCATTGATGGATAAATATGCAGATGATCCTGAAAAAACTTTGCTTAGGACTGCATACGCCGTCTTGCAGGACAGAGAAACAGACGGCTATTATACAACAAAAACTTGGATCAATGAAATAGAGCACAAGGAAAACATAGGTCTCGATTTGCTCTACTACCATCTTTGCAAATTAGGATACGAAATGTCCACAGAGGAAAAAGCCATACAGGATGGCAGTCATGAGTTGTTTGGGGAACCCAATGAAATTAAAGAGGTGTAAAAATGATTACAAAAGTAACCGACGAGCAAATTATAGAGCAAATTGATAAAGGTTTAAACACCAGCCAAATATTAAAATTTTTTAATTTGGCAACATCAGGAACATCTTATAAAAGGATCAACAAACTGCGAAAATTAATAAAAGAACCCGAAGTGCATACGCCTCTTCCTAATCTTTTTGACACTCTGTCCAAAGGCGGCAACAGCTATCGCGTAGTTGAAATCACCGAAGAGGATATCATCGTCAAGCCCACCGTTCGTGACAGTGAGTTACCTGCCTGGTTGAGGGGCAAACAATACACCATTCCTGTTGACCTCTATACTTCTGGTAAGAGCGGTTACCACAAAAGAGACCTGCCACCTGTTACTTGTTATACAGATGACAGCCTTAAGAATGTTTTAGATGAACAAAAGTTGGGACATGAGCCCGATCCGCATGAAGAAACTGAAAAAGCTCAACCCGATTCCAAAACTTCTGATCTATCTGAACTCGGCACGGATCCAGCTTATGAATTTGATAAACCGGCGCATAAGGAGTCGTTTACACTTGAGAGTAAATTCCGGGCAGAGCTTGACCTGTATGATGATGCGCGGCAGAGGATTATGGATAGGCTTGTAGACGAGTTGCCACTTGATGCCGAGGATCTCAATACCTATTCGAGGGTTGTGGAGCGATATGGGGGCGAATCATGAAAGTCTACATAGCGGGCAAAATTACCGGCGATGAAAACTACAGAGCCAAATTTGCGGAAGCAAGGAGGAAGATAGAGGAATCTGGAAACGTCCCTCTCAATCCCGCAGTGCTCCCGGATGGGCTACAGCTGTCGGAATATATGAGAATCTGTTTTGCTATGATTGATATTGTCGACGTGGTTTGGTTTTTGGATGACTATGCCAATAGCAGGGGGGCAATGGTGGAACATGCCTATTGCCAATACGTTGGCAAGCAAACAGCATACGGGAACAATTTTGAGTGGGGAGGGTAACAGCCTATGACGAAACAGGATGGAAGGAGATGATATATTGAGAGAAGTAAGACCATTATCGGAAAAGTATAAAATTAGCAAGCATCGATTCTTTGAACTATACCATTTTTGCTTACAATACAACGAGTGGAAGGATATACTTAAAAGTAATACGGATGGAGTTGGGGCAATAGTAAATGATGGTCTTCCGCATGGAAATAACACTTCAGATAGCACTGGAAACATTGGAACACTACGAGCGGAAATTTCCCAAAAATGTGAGATTGTTGAGCAGACTGCCATTGAGGCAGCACCGGAAATCTATAAGTACATACTTAAAGCTGTAACAAATGAAAATGTAACTTATCACTACCTCAGCAATTTTATGAAAATGCCATGCGGAAAAAAAATGTATTATGAAAATCGCAGAAAGTTTTACTGGTTGCTTTCAAAAAAAGTCAAAAAAATATAAAGTGGGGGATTCACAAGACAAGATTCTGTGTTATTATGCTATCGGGTTATAATGCCAAGGGCATTGGTATCCTCCTTTGTTAAATATTTCTAGCTAAAAAGACGATCTGTTGGTGGTCGTCTTTTTAGTTTTGCATAACACAATACGATGATTGAGAGGTGGTGACGCTTGGCGAAAAGTAAATGGGATATGGTCAAAGATAAATTATTGCTTGTTGAAGGTTGGGCGAGAAACGGTCTTACAGATGTTCAGATTGCTAAAAATTTAAGCATTTCCGAGCGAACCCTTAACGATTACAAGATAAAATATCCGCAGTTTTTACAGGCCTTAAAAAAAGGCAAAGAAGTTGTGGATTTAGAAGTTGAAAACGCCCTGCTAAAAAGGGCGTTGGGATATAAATATACAGAAGTCAAAACTAAGGTGACGGATGACGGTACAGAAGTAACTAAAACAGTTAAGGAAGTTATACCAGATGTGACGGCTCAAATTTATTGGTTGAAAAATCGCAAGCCTGAGCAATGGAGAGATCGACCCGAAAACGAGAAGCGACCCAACACCGAGCTCATGGAGGCTTTGGTTAATACTGTGCAAGGTGATGGCAAATGATTACATTCTCCCCAAAACAACGTGACACAATCGCAAGACCGTTTATAGACAACTCCCTCGAAGTTTTAGAAGGAACTCCCCGGTCAGGCAAGACTACTGCAGGCGTGTTTAGGGCAGCCCGATTTTACATTGAGACCGCCGATCAGAACCACCTCATTCTCGGCTACAACCAAGAGCAAGCCTACAAGCTTTTTATTGACT
>CAYWVS010000073.1:0-16020 GCA_964461765.1 uncultured Anaerovorax sp. | reverse complement strand
TTTCCCTCCTTTATGGTTTTTGATTATTTCTTTTCAAAGTCAGTATATTCCCATGTGACTGCAAGTGTTACAATCTGGTAAAAAATTATTGCGAAAACCAATAGCTTACACTATAATTTTAATATGAATAGAGTCAAAGGAGATAATAGAAATTTAAATTGGCATTTTTCACTATGTATATTCTATGAAGTTAAGCGAAGAAGGGATAAAGGATGTTAGAAAATATTATCAACGTTACAGTGGGCTTGGGAGGCTGTTGCCACCTAATCATAGGAAAAGAAAAGAACGCCATTATAGATGCCGGTATGGCCTATTGTGGAGGCAAACAAGTGCAAAAAATTCAAATGGAATTGGAGAAGTTTCTCTCAGAAAACTCGGACTTTACAGAAAACTCCAGAAAGATAGATTACATTATTCTTTCCCACTCTCATTATGATCATGTTGGAGCTGTGGGGTTCGTAAGAGAAACCTGGAAGGATGCTCAAATAATGGGTGCTGCGTATGCTGCTCAGGTATTATCAAAGGAAAAAGCCATTGAAATGATACGAGAGCTTTCCGCTAAGGCAGAAGAACTCTATGAAACTGAAGAGGAGAGGTCTCTAAATGAGCGGTTCCAAGGCGAAGGTCATGAATATTATTTTTTAGATATCCGGCATTTAAAGGTAGATCAGATAATTGGGGAGGGGTCCTGTATTGATTTAGGAGAGACTACCGTGGAAGTTTACGAAACCCTGGGGCATACAAAATGTTCCCTAACCTTTTTCTTACCATTGGAAAGTACATTGTTTCCCAGTGAAAGTACCGGTGTTCTTTGTAATTACGGTGAAAGTAAGCCATCTATTTTAACTTCCTATATAAAAGCTATGGAATCATTGGAAAAATGCAAAAAAATTCCTGCAAAGCATATCATCTCTCCCCACGCAATTCCTGTACGAGATGAGGATGTGAAGCACTTTTGGGAATGGGCGGAAAAAGGAGCGGTCTTATTTAAAGATATCATCTTAGAATGCTATCAAAAAGGGGAAGGCATGGAAGAGATGATCCAAAAATATACTAAAACTTTTAGAAAGGGTTTATCTGTAGAACAACAGCCTATAGAAGCTTTTAACATTAATGCCAGAGCTTCCATTAATGTGGTTTTAAGGGAGTTTACTCAGGAACCTCAATAAATAAAGTTTATAATGTAATACCTTTATTAGGGAAACGGAGAAAAAGTATGAGAATATTAGTGATCAGTGATACTCATGGAGAATTGGCCTTAGCCAGACAAATCTGCTTGGAAGACAAAGAAGGGTTTGACAAAATCTTTCATCTGGGGGATTTCTACAAGGATGGTGTGAGTCTGGGTGAAGAAATGGGGATTCCCGTCCATGCTGTAAAGGGGAACTGTGACGGAAGCATGTGTCCAACGGATTATGAGATTGTGGAAGTGGAATTCGGGAATCTGTATTTAGCTCATGGTCACTTTGATAATGTGAATAATGACTATCAGAACATCTGTTACAAGGCTCAATCCTTAGATTGTAAAGGTGCTATTTTTGGACATACCCACATAGGATTATTCCATAAGGATCAAGGAATTTATCTTTTGAATCCCGGCAGTCTAACCAAGCCCTTAGATGGTAAACCTCGCTCCTATGCTATTGTCAATACGGATGAAGAGGGGATGGAGGCGGAATTTTTCTATTGCGGATGGTAAATTATTAATAGACTTCTCAAAATATGGGTTGACATGTCTATGATTAATTGGTAAAATTTAACTGTAAATATTAGGTATTTTATAGTTATAGCTTTATTTTAGACTTGGTGACATATTGAGACGACCTATAATTGCAGTTTTATTAGGATTTACTACAGGTATTTTTATTACTTTTTATCAAGGACCTTATATTGGATGTGGGATGGGATTCCTTTTGTTGCTATTTTGGGTACTCTCTCTTGTGAAAGCCTGGGATTCCCTAAAATCTACCCTTTTAATTCTTTGTGGATTTTTCATCTTAGGTTGCTGTTGCCTTCAATATTCTTTGGGAAAAGAAGGCACCTTCCAAGGAAGGGAAGGAGAGACGGTAACCATCAAAGGTCGGGTTCTCACTGTACAAAACAAACAGGAGGGGTTTACCAGGCTGACTTTAAAAGCAGAAGGGGAGTGGAAGGAGAATAGCGGAGACTCCAATAAAATTTTGTATTCCTTTCATCCTGAAAAAGTAATCGTCAATGTTTCAGGTGTTATAGATTATCATTCCATAGAAGTTGCAAGCCCAAAAGTAAATCATCTACAAAGCTACCAAGATCTTTCCGGTGGTGAGGATTTAGTGGGAAGATGGGTGGAGGTTACAGGTAAGGTGGATGCACCCTCCCCCAGACGAAACCCCAACACCTTTGACTATGCTCTTTATTTAAAGACCCAAGAAATAAACTCCTTAATAAACTGTAAATCTTATGATTTAAAATTAATTCCGGGAAAGATCCATGGATTATCCAATAGACTGTCTTTATTAAAGGAAGGTTTTATCAACCGGCTACGTTTGACAATGGGTGAGGAATCCACAGGGATTTTAGTGGGAATGCTCTTGGGGGATAAGAGCTTGCTAGAGGAAAGTCTATATGAGGATTTTCAGAAAAACGGCATTGCTCACATATTAAGTGTATCGGGCATTCATGTTGGAATCTTGTACATGTGTATCAATAAGATTTTGGGTAAAAGGCGGACTCCATTTTACTTTTTATCTGTTGGAGGTTTCTTAATCTTCTATGCGGCTTTGGCAGACTTTTCACCTTCCGTCACAAGAGCCGTTGCCATGATTTTTGTCCATCTACTTTCTAAAATTTTGTTTAGACCCTATGATCTGACCGCATGCACTTGTACCTGCGCTATTATCATGCTTTTCCTCAATCCTTTATCCCTGTTTCACATAGGCTTCCAACTTTCCTATTTGGCTGTTTTCACCTTGGCATTGCTGCTGCCTTGGGTTAATCGCAGGATAGAATTGTGGGAAAATGAAGGGCTGCCCTTGGGTTTAGGTAAGGTTCTCAAATTTCTGGCACCTCTTTTGATGATACAAATGGGAATGGCTCCCTTTACTGCCTATAGCTTTAACTACTTTTCTGTTAGTGCTTTCATTTTAAATATTCCCATACTGTTTTTGGCGGGATTTATCATCCCCTTGGGGGTGCTTTCCATGATGATTTCTTTTCTGTGGGATTTGTTTTGGATGGGGGGGAACGTTCCACCAATTCTGGCACATGCTATAAATAATATTTTTGAATTTTTGATATTTTTAAATCAAATTTTAATTGAAGCTATGAATTTTGGAAATACCTTATTTGGAAAAGCTTCCTTTAGCTATTTCTCTATAGCAAGTCCTCCCTTGGCATGGGTCATCCTTTACTATGGACTGATGTTTTTTCTCTTTTCGGAGTTGTTTCGAGTTATGTATCAGCGAAAACAATGGAAGTTTATCAGCATTTCATTAGGGATTATTTTAATCTTTTCCCTTGGGTTTCCCTATTTTGCAGGTGAGGAAAGAGTAAAACCCGGATTGGTTTTTGTGGATGTGGGGCAGGGGGACTGCCTTCATATCAAAACCCCAAAGGGGAAGAATATTTTAATTGACGGGGGAGGAAATCGGAATTATGACGTGGGGAAAAAGGTGCTGATGCCATATCTTTTGAAGAATGGCATATCCAAGATTGATTTAGCTCTTGTAACTCATTTGCATGAAGATCATTTTTTAGGGATTGAGCAGTTGGGAAAAGAGTTCCCCATAAAAAAGTTGGGTTTTTATGAAATCAATCAACTAAAAGAGAAAGAAATTGAATCCAAAACAGGTGTGCCTTGTGAAAATTATATCTATCTTGCCAAAGGACAAACCTTGCAAATTGAGAAAGATATTTCCATAGAGGTCCTTTATCCTCTTAAAAAAACCCTAAAGGAGTATGAGGAAGTATTGAAAAATCAAAAGGATGAAAATGAAAGCAGTTTAATATTAAAAATAAATTATGGAGAATTGAGCGTACTAATGACTGGTGATATGGGGTTTGAGGGTGAGGAGAAGCTGATGAAGCTCTATGGTGGTGGAAAGGAAAGAAATTTCTTACCTGTATTACAATCAAAAATATTAAAAATAGGTCATCATGGAAGCAAATATTCCACTAGTGAAACTTTTGTCAATGTAATTCAACCAAAGTTGGCAGTTATTCAAGTGGGAAAAAATAATTTCGGTCATCCCAATGAAGGAGTTATTGAAAATTTAAAAAAATCGAGTATAATGGTATATAGAAATGATCAACAAGGTGCAATCGTCTTAGAGAAAGAGAGCAATTGGAGAGTTGAAACAATGATTCCATAAGGAATAATATTAAAGATTATGATTTTTATAGTTAAAAATATAGAGATTTCGAAAATTTCATATTAAAGCATAAAATAGTTAAAATCATTATTTTTACACATTTATTTATTATGTAGGTAATATCGTCCTTGACGATATTGAGGTCATATCAAAAAGGTTACCGCTTAAAATTGCGGGCAACGCCCGCACTAACGTGGCGAAGCCACCTTTTTTATTATTCAGTAAGCCCTAATTTACCTTTATTAATTAATAGGAAGAAAGAAGTCGGAGATGGCATATCAAAATAAAACTCAAACAGAGCATCCTTATAAAAAGATAACTGTTCAATTAAAAGAAGGGAAGATGAAAACACTCCTCTTTTTTTATGGAAAAGAAGAGTATTTAATTCGATGGGCAACGGAGCAAGTGATTGCAAAATACGTGCACCCACAGGCTATGGCATGGGATGCAGTGAAGCTGGATGGGGAAACCACTACCTTTCAGGAAATTAGGAATAGTTGTGAAACTTTATCTATGATGTCCGAAAAAAGAGTTGTTCTTCTAAAAAACCTGAAATTAGCAGCAGGAGAGAAGAGCCGGAATTTTCCTCTAGATGATGAGGAGGCATTTCTCAATTATTTAGACGCATTGCCGGAAGGCTGTATTCTTATCATAACCTCCTCCGGCGCTGATAAGAGGAAAAAGTTCTATAAGTCAGTAGAAAAGTGGGGAGAAGCCTACGATTTTTGCCAATTGGATGAAAAGCAGCTGACTGGATTTATCAAAAAGAGATTAAAGCAAGAGGGAAAAAGTGCAAGCCCTCGAGTGATTCAGCAGTTTATCAACTACACAGGTTACTTTGCCAAGGAATCGGAATATACGTTATTTCATTTGGATAACGATTTAAAGAAAATTATTGCTGCTGCTGAAGAAGAAGAATTAACGTTGCAAAATATCACCTCTGTAATTCCAGCAAGCATGGACACAAACGTCTTTTCCATGATCGATGCCATCAGCCAAAACCGAAAGGACGAAGCCTTTCTATTACTCCATAATCAGATGGTAACAGGGGAAAACCTTTACAAATTATTGGCTATTATCTGTGGTCAGTTTGAGTTGATTTTGGCAGTAAAGGAGATGAAGAGCAACGGAAGCAGCTTGGAACAGATTAAGGCAAAGCTGAAAATTCATGAATTTAGAATCAAAAAAGCTTCTACCTTTGCAGAACGGTATTCCATCGGGTACCTTAAAAAAATATTGTTAAAAGCATATGATGTAGATAAGAACATAAAGACGGGGCTATTAGAATCAACCCTTGCCTTGGAGATGTTTATTGCAGAAATATAAACTTCGCATTGAAAACTGAATCGACAACTGAATCGACAAAAGATTCTACTTTTGATTTATTACAGCGATTTAGATTAACAATAGTAAAAATATGATTAGAAATTTACAGGAGAAGGATAAATGACAAAACAAGTTCAGGCAGATCTCATGTTGGTGTTAGTCACCCTATTTTGGGGGGTATCTTATTGGTTTATGGACATCTGCCTTGGGTATATGGATCCTTTCGGTTTAAACGCCTTTCGCTTTTTGGGGGCCTTTATTATTGCCTTTGTTTTCGCTTTTCCAAAATTAAAATCTGTAAATAAGGAAACCTTAAAATATAGTGCGATCTTAGGCTTTATTTTGATGATCGTATATTTGGGAGCCACCTTTGGAGTGCAATATACCAGTTTATCTAATGCAGGGTTTCTTTGTGCCTTGGCAGTTGTTTTAACGCCTATCTTCGGCTTTTTCTTTAAAAAGCAAAAGACCGAAAAGAAATTGATTTTAGTGGTTATCCTGTGCTTTATAGGAATAGGCATGCTTACCTTAAATGAACAACTGAGACCGGCATTAGGTGATTTATTCTGCATCCTTTGTGCCACAGCTTATGCCGTGGATTTGTTGGTGACGGAAAGTGCCGTGCAGAAAGAAGGTGTCAATCCCTTCCAGCTGGGAGTTTACCAGTTGGGTTTTACGGGATTATTTAATCTAATCCTTTCCATAGGGTTAGAGGATAAAGGACTTCCGGCAGATTTAGGATTTTGGCTGCCTGCCTCATTTTTAGCTATTTTTTGCACAGGTCTTGCCTTTATTGTTCAAGTCATGGCACAGCAATATACTTCTGCATCTCATGTGGGAGTGATTTTTACATTAGAACCAGTCTTTGCCGGAGTTGTTGCTTACTTCTTTGCAGGAGAAATTTTGACACCCAGAGGTTACATGGGAGCAATTCTTTTGATTTTCGCATTATTTATCATGGAGATTGACTGGAAATTTTTGTTAACAAATAAAAATAAAAATGTAACTGGTTACATTCAAAACGTTGAAACCTCAACATCTTCCAAAAAAGAAAAAAAATCAGAGGATATCGTTAAATAAAAAATTAACAAAAAATCAGAAAAAATATTGAAATTACAATTAAAATATCCTTGCTGAACAAGGTTTTTTTTGATATAGTAACAATAATTAATGTAGATGAAGTGTGGGTAAGTATCACTTGCCGGGTTAAAAGCACCAGTGATTATAATCCTAGGATTAGTATCATAATGAACGAACAAAAACAAATTATAAACGGAGGTATAAACATGTCAGACCAAAAAAATCAATGTCAATGTGAATCCTGCAATCAGCCGGATTTCACAGAACTGGAGCCTGTTTTAGCGAAATATGGAAATGTGGAGGGTAGCCTCATCACCATTTTGCAAAAAACTCAGGATTTATACGGATACCTTTCCTTGGATGCCATCAATTACATATCTCAAAAAACAGGGATTAAGGCAGCTAAAATTTACGGCGTAGCCACCTTTTACACCCAGTTTCGATTAAAGCCCATCGGAAAATATTTGATCATGTTGTGCCAAGGTACCGCTTGCCACGTAAACGGATCTAAGATGATTGAAGAAGCCATCTGTGAAGAACTCAATATTCAAGACGGAGAAACCACTGAGGACAATATTTTCACATTAAATAATGTTGCCTGTTTAGGTTGTTGCAGTTTGGCACCTGTCATGATGGTTAAGAGCCTGGAGGATGATGAAACCTATGGAAACCTGACAAAGGATTCCGTGAAAGCCATACTGAAAGAAATCAGAAGCAGAGAAGTATAGGGGGACATGATGAAAGTAATTATAGGACAAGGAAGCTGCGGAATTGCCACCGGTGCCAAAAAGACGGAGGCAGAATTTAAAAAGCAAATCAAAGCTAAGGGCTTAAATATTTCTGTAGATACCACCGGTTGTATTGGAACCTGTTATTTAGAGCCTATCGTAGATGTTTACGATGACCAAGGGGAGCTGGCTGCCAGATACGTACAGGTTCAGCCGGATAAAGTGGAAGCCATCGTGGAAAACCATCTGATTAATGGAAATTTGGTTGCGGAAATGGAAATCTCTGCTGTAGATAAGACCTTTATCGAAAAGCAGAAGAGAATCGTTCTCAGAAATTGCGGTTTGATTAATCCTGAGGTTATTGAGGAATACATAGCTGTAGGCGGTTATGAGGCCACCAAAAAAGTAGTTACCTCCATGACACAGGAAGAAGTGATAGAAGAAATTAAAGAATCCGGATTACGCGGTCGTGGTGGTGCCGGATTCCCCACTTGGTTCAAATGGAATGCAGCTAAGGCCAACCCGGGGAAAAATAAATACATGGTTTGTAATGCGGATGAAGGAGATCCCGGTGCCTTTATGGACAGAAGTGTACTGGAAGGAGATCCACATTCTTTAATAGAAGGAATGATTATCGGAGGCTACGCCATGGGTGCTACGGAAGGAGTAATCTACGTTCGTGCAGAGTATCCGCTGGCTATTCACCGTTTAGAAATTGCCATGGAGCAGGCCAGAGAAAAGGGCTTTTTAGGAAAGAACTTGTTCGGCACGGGATATAGTTTTGATTTAAGGATTAAAGCCGGAGCAGGAGCTTTCGTATGCGGAGAAGAAACCGCTTTAATCGCTTCCTTGGAAGGTGAAAGAGGGATGCCTAGATTGAAGCCACCTTTTCCCGCTCAAAAGGGATTCTGGCAACAACCTACCAATATTAACAATGTAGAAACCTTTGCCAACGTGCCATGGATCATCACCAACGGCGGAAAAGCCTTTGGGGCAATGGGAACTGAGCAAAGCAAGGGTACGAAGGTATTTGCTTTGGCCGGAAAGATCAAAAAGGGTGGCCTGGTAGAAGTGCCTATGGGACTTCCGTTAAAGGATGTAATCTTTGGAATCGGTGATGGTATCAAAGAGGATAAGGCTTTTAAGGCTGTTCAGATGGGTGGACCTTCGGGAGGATGTATTCCTGCATCTCTGATTGATACACCGGTAGATTATGAAAATATCAATAAGACGGGTGCCATTGTAGGTTCCGGTGGGATGATCGTCATGGATGAGACCACCTGTATGGTGGATATGGCCAGATACTTTTTGGACTTTACCAGGAAGGAATCCTGCGGAAAATGTAACTACTGCCGTGTAGGAACGAAAAGAATGTTGGAAATTCTGGAAAGAATTACTTTAGGTCAAGGAAAAGACGGAGATATCGAGCTTTTGGAAGAGTTGGCAGGAAAGATCAAGGATGGTTCCATGTGCGGACTGGGACAGACTGCACCAAATCCTGTTTTAACCACCATTAAATACTTTAGAAATGAATATGAGGATCATATTTATAACAAGAAGTGTACCGCCCGTTCTTGCAAGGAGCTTTTGACATTTACCATCAATAAAGGCTGCAAGGGCTGTACCCTTTGCTCTAAAAAATGTCCTGTGGAAGCCATTACTGGAACAGTAAAAGCGCTTCATATAATCGATCAGGATAAGTGCATTAAATGCGGCAAATGCGAAGAAGTTTGCAAGTTTGATGCTGTAGACAGAGCGTAAGGGAGAGAGGTGATAAAAATGAAAAAATTCAGATTAAATATAGACGGAAAAGAAGTTGTTGGTTTGCCAGGTCAGACCATTTTAGAAGTGGCAAAGGAAAATGACATTTTCATCCCTACCTTTTGTTTTGATGAGAGAACAGAGATTTACGGAGCCTGCGGCATCTGCGTGGTGGAAGTAGAAGGAAACCCAAAGATGGTTAAGGCTTGCGCCACTGAGATTGCACCAAACATGGTCATTAAGACGGATACGGATCGAGTGAAGGAGTCCAGAAAGACCAACTTGGAGCTGTTGCTTTCCAACCACGTGGGAGACTGCAGACCTCCTTGCGTATTGGCTTGCCCTGCTCAGACGGATTGTCAAGGGTATGTGGGTCTCATTGCCAACGGTCAATTTGAAGAGGCGTTAGAGCTGATTAAGGAGAAAATTCCTCTACCTGCATCCATCGGAAGAGTTTGCCCTCATCCCTGTGAAGACAATTGCAGAAGAAAACTCATCGAAGAGCCTATCTCTATCGCATGGCTCAAGAGCTTTGCTGCAGATACGGATTTATTTGGAGAAGATCCTTTTATGCCGGAAATTGCTTTGCCTAGCGGCAAATCCGTTGCAGTAATCGGCGGTGGTCCTTACGGATTATCTGTAGCCTACTTCCTGAGAAGAATGGGTCATGAGGTAAGCATATTTGAAGCTATGCCTAAGTTGGGAGGGATGTTACGATATGGTATCCCTGAATACAGATTACCTAAAGAAGTGTTGGACCAAGAAATCGATTTAATCGAAAGAATGGGTGTTGAGATTATCCCCAATACCAAAGTGGGAGTAGACATTTCATTTGAAACCATCCGTGCAGATTTTGATGCAGTTTGCGTAGGCATCGGAGCATGGGTTTCCACCGGAGTAGGCTGTAAAGGTGAGGATTCTGAAGGCGTTATCGGCGGTATTGATTTCCTGAGAAAAGTTGTGCGAAATGAAGACTTAAATATTGGAGAAAATGTGGCTATCGTTGGAGGCGGTAACACAGCTATGGACGCTTGCCGTACAGCCGTAAGACTGGGGGCTAAGAACGTATATAATATCTATAGGCGTACCAAGGATGAAATGCCTGCGGACAGGATTGAAATCGTCGAGGCGGAAGAAGAAGGCGTCATCTTCAAGAATTTGACCAATCCTATTGAAATGATCACAGATGAAAAGGGACGTGTTAAGGAGGTACTGCTTCAGGTGATGGAATTAGGAGAACCTGATGCCAGCGGAAGAAGAGCTCCCGTACCTGTAGAAGGAAAGACGGAAACCATCGCTGTGGATACAGTAATTTTGGCCATTGGTCAGGCCGTAGATCCTTCCGGATTTGGTGGGCTGGATCTTACCAGAAAGAAGGGTATCGCTTATGATAAGGACACTTTCATGACCAGCATGGAAGGTGTTTTTGCCGGGGGTGACTGCGGAAATGACAAGATTTCTATCGCTATTGAAGCTATTGCTGATGCAAAAAAATCCTCTGACATCATCGATGCCTATTTAAACGGCGAGTCTATTCGTTATGAAAAGCCTTATGTGGTAGAAAGAACTGACATTACAGAAAAAACCTTTGAAGATAGAGAAAGACAATGCAGACCAAAGATGGATCACCTTTCACCGGAAGAGAGAAAGGATAACTTCACCGAAGTGGTATTCGGCTTTGACGAAGGTCAGGCTGTGGAGGATGCTTCCAGATGCTTGGAATGCGGATGTCATGATTATTTCGAATGCAAGCTCATAGATTTTGCCAACCAGTACGGAGTTCAGCCGGAAAGATTCTCCGGGGATGTGAATAAAGTAGACTTTGATGACGATCATCCATTTATCACCAGGGATCCCAATAAGTGCATTCTCTGCGGTCTTTGCGTGAGAGTTTGTGATGAAGTGATGGGAATCGGTGCTTTGGGATTGGTTCACAGAGGTTTTGATACGGTGGTGAAACCCACATTGGAAAAACCATTGGAAAAATCCGGCTGCGTATCTTGTGGTCAATGTGTGTCCGTCTGCCCGACAGGTGCTTTGGGAGAGAGATTAACCATTGCAAAATCAGTGCCTCTATGCACAGATGAAACGGATACCACCTGTTCCTTCTGCTCTGTGGGATGTAGCATCCATTTGGAAACCTATGGAGACTTATTGGTGAAGGCCAATCCTGATAAAGAGGGATTTGTGAACAAAGGACTCTTATGCGGAAAAGGCAAGTTTGGATTTGATACGGCTTTCTTGGAAGGCAAGTTGGTAGAGCCTATGATAAAGAGAGATAAAGTCTTTGAAGTTGCAGATTATCACGAAGCCTTTATGACCACGGCTAAGAAGCTTCAGTCAATCGGCGCCAAATATGGAAAAGATAAAGTAGCCGTAGCTATCTCTGACAGATACACCAACGAAGAAGCTTATGCCATCAAGAAACTGGCAGCCTTGATAGGAGCCAAGACCCTTTGCTTTAACAACAGAGAAAGCGGCATTGCTAAGGTGCTAGGATTTGATGCATCTCCAAATACCATCGACGAACTTTTATCTACAGAAGTGATCTTGGTGGCAGGATTCCAGATTGTTCATAATCCGGTAATTGGGTTAAAGATCAGCCAAGCGGCAAATAACGGAGCAAAGGTCATCGTGGTGAATCCTAAGGGATTTGAGGGACATTTTGATTATGCTACAAAGGTAGTTTATACAGAAAATAATTTGGAATTTTTGAAAGCAGTTGCAAAGAAGCTTTGTGAAATGAAGCCTCAGGATTCTATAGCATTTGAAAGCTTAGCTAAGAGTGTGGAAGGTGCAAAAGCTGATGGTGCAGATGAGGTTGCTGAACTGTATGGTAAGGCTAAAAAGGCTATGATCGTATTCCAGCAAAATCTGGTATCTGTGGAAGGTGCTACTTTATTGGCAAACATTGCAGCTATTTCCGGTCATATAGGAAGCCCAAGAAATGGTATTTTGCAAGTAAAAGCAAAGAACAACAGCCAGGGATTGGTGGACTTGGGAATCACTGCAGGAGCAGAAGCCATCGAGGATGTAAAGGCACTCTTGATCTTTGGTGAAGATCCTCAAGTTGATCTTTCTAGTATAGAATTCCTGATGGTTTCCGATACTCATGTGACGGATACGGTGGAAAAGGCCAATGTAGTTATTCCGGGTACGGGCTTTGCTTCTGCTGACGGAACCTTTACCAATACAGAGAGAAGATTGATGCCTGTGGAAGCGGCTATTGAAGAGGATGTCCTATTCAATAATTGGGAAATTGCTGCAGAAATAGCACACGTCTTTGAAAAGGAAATGGGCTTTGAAGATTCCTACGATATTTCCGTGGAAATGGATGATGTATTGCCCAAGTACAAATATGCTGAGATCCATGAGGTATTCGGCGGTGTACTGACTCCGAAAGAAGTGACTTTATTGCCTGTACAGGAAGGCGTATTTGTGGATCCGTTAAAATCTACGGATAACCTGATGAATGTTATTAATGCTAGGTTGCCGAAACCGGTTTAAAAGTGTCGCGCCAAATCTCTCAGTGCCGAAGTACGGAGAGGAAGATTATGCTCCCGCATAATTTCTTTTAGAAGTTCCGTAAAGGCACTGAGAGAAATGGCGTGACACTTCAGTGATGTAAGTTTATATGGAATCACAGTTTTTCTATTAATAAAAAACTAAAATGAAACAATTAAAAAAGGTAGATTCCCTACGGATTACGGTACGGAGAGGGAGATATGCTCCGCATATCTAATGATTGAGATTCCGTAATGTAATCCTTCTGGGAATCACAGGTATTCCTTTAGTTAAAAATGAAGGAAGATTATGCTCCCGCATAATTTCTTTTAGAAGTTCCGTAAAGGCATTGAGAGAAATGGCGAGACCCTTCAGTGATGTAAGCTAACAGGGAATCACAGGTTTTCCTTTCAATTAAAAAACTAAGATCATTAAAAAAATGAGGATTCCCTCGGATTACGGTACGGAGAGGGAGATATGCTCCGCATATCTGTTGATTGAGATTCCGTAATGTAAAGTCACGCCATATCTCTAAGTGCCAAAGTACGGAAAGGAAGATTATGCTCCGCATAATTTCGTTTAGAGGTTCCGTAAAAGGCACTGAGAGAAATGGCGTGACTCTTTTTAATACTTTTACTATATTTTTTGATTAATTTATTTCTCTTATTTTTTCAATTCACAGGGTTACAAGGAGGCAATCTTTTCTACGGATAAACCAGTTACTTTAGCAATGATTTCCTTAGAAATGCCTTCTTTCTTTAAATTTATTGCATCTTCTACCTTGGCTTTAGCCATCCCTTGCTCAATCCCTTGCTCAATGCCTTGTTCAATTCCTTGCTCAATCCCTTGCTCAATGCCTTGTTCAATGCCCTGCTCAATCCCTTTCTCCATGCCGCGTTCCTCAGCCACGATCATAGCATTATAGTAGTCATTTTCAGCTTTTTCCCGCATGTCATACTCGTATCTGAGTTTTTCATCTGCACTCACATAAACCAATTTCTCCACAGCCTTTTCAAACACTTTCTTTTCTGAAGCCAACATGTTTAGATCCTCCTCCTTCTCTGCGGTTAGAAAAAGTCCCCACAGTTCTCGGCTATTCATTTCTCCTATAGCCTTTTTTTGGTTTAAGAATTTTTCTAACTCAAAGTAAGATAATTCTACTAAATCCGATAGTTCGTTTCCGCTCTCCACATTTTTAAATCTATATTTATTGTAGCACGAAGGTTCTGATTTTAAAAGGGAAAAGTTTAAAATGGCTAAGGTGATGGTTTTTCCTAATTCCCCATATCTTCCACCTTCCAGGTTCTGTGCCGTAAATAACTTTGAATTGTAGTAAATACTTCTAGGAATCATGTTGTATTCATTTTTCATCTGGATTTCCACATTAATCTGTTCGTTACTGGAAGTTTTTACTCGTAGATCCAATCGACTGAGTTTTTCTCCATGATGAGAGGGAACCAACTCACTATTTACGATTTCTATAGAACTTCCATCTTTGACATCTAACTCTAGCACATCTTGTAAGAATACTGCTAACAATTCTTTATCGTTGTCTGTGCAAAAGATAGCTTTAAATACTAAATCTGCATGGGGTGGAAGGAGCTCTTTTCCTTGGTACATAATTTTTTTCATCATCTGTTGTCACCTCTTTCGTCTTTCGCTTAATAATCTGTTACTATGGATAAAATAGATCAATTTCTCGGTTCGTTGGCTTTGGATTATTTGAATATAGCCGAGAAATGAGAAAAGACGCCCCTTGGCGTCCTTGTTAGGTCTGATTTTAGCATATTTCCCATGTTAATGTCAAGTTTTTGTTAAAAATTGTAAAAAATTTTTTAAATTTTTTAAATTGTATACTAAATTTGTTTGAATCTTGACAAATATTATAACATATGAAAAATGATAATTTTAAAGCAAATAAGCTTTAAGAGGCTTTAGCAGTAGCAATGAGCCTACTGGATTTCAGCCGGTAGTGGTTGAGCAGTATTAATTGTTTTACAGAATTACATAGCAAGCACACAAATATAGCCAATGCTACTTCAGATATGGGAGTATTTATGTAAAGAGGCACAAGCAGAACGATGCCTTACTTGATTTGGTCACTAAAGGATAAATGATACTTTGATAGTAATCCGTAAGAAATAACATACATTTTCTAAGGAACCTCTTGTTTCCAAAACGAAATAGAAGTAAAATATAAGTAATATTTTGGAGATTGTCATGGTACAAAGCTTTAAAAGTTTTGCATGTAGCAATTCAAGCGGATTTCAGGAGGGAAAAGATGGCGAACATTGCATTTGTAGGTGGACTATTAATCGATGGCAACGGGGGAGAACCCATAGAAAATTCACTGGTATTGATTCGGGATAAAAAAATTGAGTATGCTGGGAGCAAGATACCTTTTTCAGAGAGTGAGTATGAAACAAAAGACATCTCTCATAAAGTGATGATGCCGGGGTTGATTGATACTCACTTACATTTTAGCGGAAACCTTACAGATAAGGACTCCGAATGGGTCTTAGAGCCTGTTTTGCAAAAAGCCGTAGTAGCAGTAGCTCAAGCGAAAGAGGCCCTGGAGCATGGGTTGACTTCTGTGGGAGAGATTTCCATGACTGGGATCCACATTAGAAACATGATAGAAAAGGGAATCATGGATGGCCCCAGAGTGGTTGCTACGGGAAGGGGATTCTCCAGGACGGCAGGTCATGGTGATGCTCATCTTTTGCCATTGGATTACAACGAGTATTCCCACCCTTGGGCAGAGCGTGTAGACGGACCTTGGGAACTGAGAAAGGCTGTCAGGAGAAAGCTGAGGGAAGAACCGGATGCTATTAAAATTTGGGCAACGGGAGGCGGAATTTGGAGATACGATAGGAAGGCAGACAGCCATTATACCATGGAGGAAATTCAAGCTGTTGCGGATGAATGCAGAATGGTGGGAATTCCACTATGGGCTCATGCGGAAGGATATGAGGGAGCTTTAAATTGTGTAAAGGCGGGGGTTACGGCTATCATTCATGGGCAGGAGCTCAATGAGGAATGTCTGGAAATCATGAAAAAGAACGATATTACCTTTTGCCCCACCATGCAGTTCTTTGAAGAGTGGTTTACCGTATATGAACCACCCTATCGACCCATCCACGATCAATATGAGGGGAGCACGGTTGCGGAAAAGGAACTAAATCGAATATTTGGAAATCTGAAAAGCGCCAATGAAAAGGGCATCAGGATTGTAGTGGGATCCGATTCCTTTTGCAGTAGCTTGACACCTT
>CAYWVS010000072.1:0-16195 GCA_964461765.1 uncultured Anaerovorax sp. | reverse complement strand
CTTTGATAGTTTAAAATCCATTTAAATTTTCCTCCTACTTTTAATCACTTTAAACTGTATATTACTATTCTCTGAACAGGTAAATATAACAGTATAGGTTTTTTTGCATTACATCATATACTGTACCTTATTGTTAATAAATAGTCAAGCATTATTGGAATGTATCTTGTATACATTCTGTATACATGGGACAATAAAATTAATTTAACCTATTATTTTCAAAAAAATTCCATAAAAATACATAAAAGAAGACTGAGCTCAAAAGTATAATATTATCAAATACTCATAACTTTATCATAATATATATTTTTCATTAATTATATAGTGGTCAGTTCTATTATATATATCTTTTGACCCCGGTATCATAAAGGTATATTTTTATGTTTTTTTATTTAAAAAATTTTTCGTGTTTTAATTAAATTATTTTCCATTATTGTCATATAAATTAAAATGAACTTTCTTTGGGTCATATCGATCGATAAATTGATTTTCCTTCTCACTGTACCCTATGGCTATCAGGCAAAACGGAAAGATATCAGCGGGCAGATTTAAAATCTCTGCCATGCTTTTCATGGCCCCTTCATCCGGGCAAATTCCCATCCACACAGCTCCCAAACCCTCCGAGACTACTTGAAGTAATCCATTTTGAGCGTTAGCACTTAAATCCTGCTGCCAGGAGGTTGGATCCTTCATCATTCGGCTGTTTGCCACTAATGCCAGTACCACATTGGCACTGTTGCAAGGACGGGTATAATCCCAAATTCCCGCTAATTTTTCTTTTATCTCCTTATCTCGAACACATATCACTTCACAACTCTGTTGGTTTAAAGAAGAAGGCGCTTGAAAAATTGCTCGTATAATTTTATCTATCTTTTCATCTTCTACAGTTTCATCCTTAAATTTTCTAAGGCTCCTTCTAATAAAAATTTCATTCAATGTTTATATCCTCCTTTTTATGATTTTTTATATATTTTCTCACTAATACATTTGCCTTGGTTTGGCTGATTGCCAAAGCTTTAGCAATTTTTCTGGAGCTTCCGTACTTGCTGTAAGCCTGGGAAACAATTAGCTTTTCAAAACCCTCCATAGCACTCTTAAAGTCGTGAATGTGTTGAAGATTCAAACCAGTATCCAGATTCAAGGGGCTAATTCTAAACAGGCTATTGGGCAGCTCTGTAGCGTTAATTTTATTTTCAGAAGCTGTTAGGACACTCCTTTCTATGACATTGGAAAGTTCCCTTACGTTTCCTTTCCATAAATGATGATTGATAATATCTAATGCTTCTTCGGAGAAAAAACAATTCTTCGAATATTTTTTATTAAAAACGTTGAGAAAATAAGAAGTTAAAAGGTTTAAGTCCTCTCTTCTCTCTCGAAGTGCGGGAATGGTAATTTCAAATACGTTAAGTCTATGATATAGATCTTCCCTAAATCTACCGGCGTCCACCATTTTCTTCAGATCACAGTTGGTGGCCGTAATCAACTTAACATCCACTTTTACAGGGTTAACCGAGCCTATGGACAGTAGCTCTCCTTCTTGAATAATATGCAAAAACTTAGATTGTAACTCCTTAGGAATCTCTCCGATTTCATCTAAAAATAACGTTCCTCCTTGAGCCATTTCAAAGAGGCCTTTTTTCCCTTTATGATCTGCTCCTGTAAATGCCCCTTTTTTATATCCGAAAAGCTCTGATTCAATCAAATTAGGATTAATACTTGCCATATTGATGCTGAAAAATGGTTTATCCTTGCGGTCGCTCATAAGGTGGATATACTTTGCTAAAAGGCTTTTACCTGTTCCTGTTTCACCTAAGATTAAGCAGGGGGCATCCGTAGTAGCAATCTTTTTGGCGAAGTTCATGATCTTTTCCATGCAGTTGCTTTTATAAATTAAATTTACCTTATTACAGACAGCGGTTTGCTCTTCTAAGGGTTTTATTGGAGCTAATTTTAAAGCCAAGGCTTCCTCCCCGTCTCGCACACTTTGTAGAACGTAAACCACTTCTCCGTCATCGTCGAACACAGGTACAGAAATAGTAACAATGGGAGTTCCCAGCAAAGTTCTTTGCTTTTGCATTACCTCTCGCTTCCTGCTAAAAGTATAGGGAACCACCGTAGGTTCCCAATACTTTTCCTGAAAGCTAAGCTCCTTCAAATTCTTTCCTACCATATCTTCAGGATGCAAACCATAATGCCGGTAACATGCTTTGTTAATATAGATTAAATTGCAATCCTTATCCCAAATAGCTACTTCATCATAGAGATCATCTATTAATTTCACAAAAGATTCTAAATGGAAGTTTTTATCAGCCAGTAACATGGTTTTTCTCCTTTCAAACATTATAACTAATATTTTAGCATTGAGAAGAATAATAGTCAAAGCTCTTATTTATGTTCTTATCTATGTTTATTCAGATTTAGGCTATTTCATTTTACACTTTATCAACTTTTCTAAATAAAATGGTTTTACTCCGGCATTCCAATCTTCTGAATCTCTTCTCTGGTGCATTTCCCGAAGTCCTTAAACATTTCCTTAAAGAATCCAATGTAGATGATGATTAAAATCACTACCAAAGGCAAGCCTGTAGAAAGCACGATGGATTTAATGGTGTTGATGTCAGTTCCTATAAAGGAAATGGCGATAGGTAAGGCTACTAAAATCAAGCACCATGCCAACTTTAAGAATTTGTTTGGTTCTTCATTGCTGCCTAAATTCTTTGACACTGTAGAAGATAGCGTGAAGGAACACGCATCCAAGGTAGTTGCCAAGAATAAGATGATAACGAATAAGTAAACGATCATTACCAAGGTGGACAAAGGCAATGCATTTAAGGTTTCCAATGCAATGGATTCCGATTGCCCTGTAGCCAGCATTTCGGGTACGTCCATAACCCCTTTCATTTTCATGGCTTGTTGGAATCCCCCAACTATGCCAAAGAAGAGGAACAAACCGCAGGAACCGCTGACCAACATGTTCAGTACAACGTCTTTAATCCTTCTGCCCCTGGAAATTTTGGCAACGAACAATCCTGTGAAAGGCCCGAAGGTAAGCCAGTATACCAGATAGAATGCTGTCCACCCCTGAGGATAACCGCTTCTGGCGATTGGGTCAGTCCATAAGCTCATCCTTGGATACTCCTGAGCCATCAATCCTAAAGCGTTGATGATGGAGTCATAGATCATTTGAGTAGGTCCTGCTATGAGGATAAACCCTAACAGCAACAAACAGAGATATACGTTGGAATCGCTGATTCTCCTCATACCCTTTTCAATCCCCACGAAGGAAGATGCGGAATACAAAAGAGCTACTCCGATAAGCACCATGGTGGTCAAGGTAAAGGTTGCGGGAATTCCTACCAAATTTGCAAAGGTGGTAGAGATGGTGGAGGCTGAAGTACCTGCCGTAATACTGATGGAGCCTACAGCTGCAAAGATAAATATAAAATCTACTACCTTTCCAAAAGGACCTCGCACTGCAGCTTCGCCGACAGTATATTTACACAACACACTGAAACGAAGTTCATTATCTTTTTTAATGTAATAATGATAAGCAAAGGGTAGCACAAACACACATAGAAGTGCCCATGCAGAAGGTCCCCAGTCAAAGAAGGTATAGGCCATGGCCTGCTCATAATTGACTGCCTCGCTGATTTCCACACCCATCAATTGAGGGGCTGCATTAAAGTGGTATCCCCACTCCAAAAATGCCCAATAAACTGTACCTGCGCCGTTTCCGCAAAAGAACATCATGGCCACCCAACTCAATGTGGAGTACTGAGGTTTTTCATTACCAAACCGAATATCCCCATACTTCGATAAAGAGAGTCCTACCAAAAATATGAGAATAATCACCGTAAGCAACTGCATAGTAGAACCGAAGGTGTTGGTTAAAAAGCTTAGCACTGCATTGGCCGTAGCAACTCCCTGCTCCGGAAACATGGTGAGTCCTAAAACCACAGCTACGATGATGATCAAGCTTAAGACCATCAATCCGATTTCATAGCGATCCGATAGTTTCTTTCCGTTAGTATTAGTGTCATTCTGATCTCCCATGGTTACACCTCCCAAATAATTTGATTTTTTATCATTTCTTCAATTTCTTGTTGAGAATAACTCAATTCTTTGACGATTTTTAAAGTATCCTGACCCAATAAAGGTGCTCCCACCTTCAGTTCTGCAGGAGTTTTGCTCATCATGATAGGATTCCCTATGGCTTTATATGGGCCCACTCCCGGATCCACCATATCCTTTAGCATTCCTCGGGCTTCAATCTGCGGATGCTCCATAATTTCCGGCACTGTCAGTACAGGAGCACAAGGGATCCCTGCTTCTGAGAAAATATTCTGCAACTCATCCTTGGTTTTATCCTCAAAGAACTTGGAAATAATGGGGGTGATGATACCATAGTTCTTACAACGAAGTTCATTATCCTTAAACCTTTCATCATCGATGAGTTCTGGAATTTCTATGGTATTACAGAATTTAGACCATGCGGCATCACTGGCCAATCCTGCTGAAAAATACCCATCTTTACATTGGTAAACATCATAAGGTACTAGGGTTCCTGCATCGTTGTTACCGGATCTGGTCACCTTTTCTCCCAGCAAGCTATAAAATAGGATAGGGCTTTCCATGATGTTAAAGATGGTATCCATCATAGCCAAATCGATTCTCTGTCCTTTTCCGGTGTTTAATTTGTGATAATATGCCATTAAAATTGCCAATGACATGTTTAAACCCGTAAAGTTATCCCCTATGGCCGGACCTACTCTGGTGGGAACACCTTCCGGGAATCCCGTCATTTCCATTACACCTGCCATGGACTGCACGATATTGTCATAAGCCGCCAAATCCTTCAAGGGACCGTTTTGTCCAAATCCGGAAATAGATGCATAGATAATTTCAGGATTTACCTTTTTGACATCTTCGTAACCCAGTCCCATCTTATCCAAGGTTCCTACTTTGAAATTTTCTACCACAATATCTGCTTTTTCGATTAATTTTAATACTAAATCTCTACCCTCAGGCTTTGCAACATCTATGGCCAAGTCTTCCTTGTTTCTGTTTATGGCGGCGTAATATCCGCTATGTCCGTTTTCGATGGGCGACCACTCTCTGGACTGGTCACCTACTCCGCCCCGCTCGATTTTAATGACTCTGGCACCAAAATCCGCCAACTGCATGGTACAGAAGGGTCCGCTGTAGGCCTGAGTAAAATCAACCACCGTTACACCTTTTAATATCTCCATTTTAAAATGCTCCTTTCAAATCAAAATTATATGATTTCTGCGTTATGTTACCTGTCTTTTCAATGTTTGTTTATCATACTGACTCTAAGATTTATATTTTGAATTTAAGCTATTTCAACGATTTTTTCAGAGACAAACTGACTGATTTCTTCTTCAGAATACCCTAACTTTTTCAAATATTCTTCCGTATGCTCCCCTAACAATGGTGCTCCATGAGCCACTTCACCGGGGGTTTCGGAGAACTTAATGGGGATTCCTCCCATTTTGACTTTTCCCAAAGCCTTATCCTCTACCTCAATTACCATATTTCGTTCCGTAATCTGTTGGCTTTCCATGGCTTCCGTCACGGTACAAACCGCTCCGCAAGCTAACCTTGCCTCACGTAATTTCTTTTCAATTTCAAACTTGGACATTTCTTTTGTCACTTTTTCGATGGCTTCTTTTAAACCTGTGTCGTAATTGTCACCTCTGAGCTCATTGGTCATGTACTTTTCTTCTTTTGCCAAATCCTCCATTCCCATGGCCTCACAGAATTTCAACCATTGTCTATCTGTAGAAATCCCAATGGACACATAACCGTCTTTTGCTTTAAAGGTATCGTAAGGAGAGATGGAAGGATAAGAGTTTCCCACCCTCATAGGGACTTCACCTCTTAAAGAATAAGTAATGGGCGCCGCTTCTAAGATAGAGAAAAGAGAATCTAAAATGGCAATATCAATTTTCTGACCTTCTCCCGTGTTTTTTTTATGAATTAAAGCTAAATTTACAGCCATTGCCATGTAAGTACCGCTTAACTGATCTCCCATGGCAGCCCCCACTTTTGTGGGTGGACCATCGGGAAACCCCGTTCTGTCCATGAGCCCACTCATGGCTTGAAGTTGCAAATCCAATCCGATGGTTTCCTTCATAGGACCCGTCTGACCAAAACCATTGAGAGAAGCGTAGATAAGTGAAGGGTTGATTTTAATTAATTCTTCGTATGTAAGTCCCATTCTTTCCATGCTTCCATATTTAAAGTTTTCACAAACCACATCTGCCTCTTCCACAAGTTTCTTTATGATTTCTTTTCCCTTGTCACTGGCCGCATTGATGCTGATGCTTTTTTTACCTCTGTTTAAAAAAGCATAATATCCACTGTTTCCGTCTTTTATAGGTGCCCAATATCTGGCCAAATCTCCTACGCCGGCCCTTTCAATTTTTATTACCTCTGCACCGAAGTCTGCCAACAACATGGTTGCCAGGCTGCCTGCGTGCGCTTGGGTAAAGTCTACGATTTTTACTCCTTCTAAGGGTCTCATAATCTGCTCTCCTTTCTGCATTTCAGAAATGATATTGTAAAAAACGTGGAAATGACAGAATCAAAGATTCCTATTTCCAGATGTCGCCCCCCATGGGCGACTCTTTGCAAGGTACGTTCTTTGATATTCCGTCAATATCGTCATGGACGATATTTTCTACATATTTAAAAATAATTCATATAATTTTATTTCGCAATTTTTATGCCAATCCTAACTAAATTTTAAAATCATTGCATTTTCAAACTCTTTTAATAATATATTTGAAAATTCTAAAAAAGGTATAAAAAAAGCGAGTTAAAACAAACTCGCCTTTTAGAAATATTTGAACGATAATTGATAAATTTATATCAAAGATAGGATAATTCCTTTTTTACATTGGCTTTTCCCCTTCATGAGTTGCATTCAACTCATTAGCCATTTTCAACTCGCCCAAAGTAAATACCGCCAATCCCACCCAAATGATGATAAATGCAATGAATTGAACAAAATCAAAGGGTTCTTTAAACAGGAAAATCCCTAAAATCAGCGTAAGGGATGGAGAGATATATTCGATCAAACCCAGAGTCACTAAAGGAACTCTGTTTGCCGCCATGGCAAAGAGCATCAAGGGGATTCCCGTAGCAAAACCCATGAGAGGCATCATCCAAAGCTGATAAGGTGCAGCCACCGCAAAGGCTCCTACTCCCTGATATTCCACATAGAAAATAGCCGCCAATGCAACGGGAGCAAGAAACATGGTTTCGTACAGCAAAGCTATGACAGCGGTCATTTTAAATTTGCGCTTCACTGCAGAATAAATGGCAAAGGTACTGCCCAAAAGCAATGCAATTAAAGGAAGTTGACGATAATAGACGATAATCACCACCACGGCAATGGATGCGATGATTAAGGATAACTTTTTATATTTTGTCAGTTCCTCCTTAAAGAGAACCACCCCTAAGGAACACACCATAAGGGGTTCTATATAATAACCGATACAAGTTTGAATGACATAATTGTTTGTAACTGCCCATATGTATATGCTCCAGTTACAGGTAATTAATAAACCTGACAGAAAAAAAGTCCTTCCTACACCTTTCTCCTTCAAAGGTGCCCAAGTTTTTTTCCACCCATATGCCATTAAGGATCCTGCCAAGGCGAAAAGGAAAACAAAGAAAATTCTGTAGTAAATGATAACAAAGGAATCAATAGGGTACAAGGCCTTCCAGTAAACGGGTAATAATCCCCACAGTACAGCACAAAGGATTGCACATGCAACCCCTTGTTTATAATCGTTATTTTTACTCACCTGCGTATCTCTCCTTGATGACCTGCTTATCAATAGCTTCTCCAGGAGGTACTATTGGCCAAACATTTTCGTCTTTAAAGATTTCACAGGCTATGATGCCGCCGTTACCGGATTTTTGAGCCGATCGTACTGCATCCTCCAATCCTTTTACATCTTTAACGAGACAGCCTTTTCCTTTTAGTCCAAAGGCACCGGCCAGTTTTTCATAGTCCAAAACATCCTGTAAATCCGTAGCAGAATACCTTTTGTCAAAGAATAACTTCTGCCATTGTCTCACCATACCCAAGGTATTATTCTTCATTACGATAATGAGGATGGGCAAGTTATTACATGCAACGGTAGCCAGTTCATTGCAATTCATTCTAAAGCTTCCGTCCCCTGTTATGAGAACCACTTGTTTATCAGGATTTCCCATCTGAGCGCCGATGGCTGCTCCCAGACCAAAGCCCATGGTTCCTAAACCACCGGAAGAAATAAAGGTTCTGGGTTTACGAAACATCCACTTTTGAGCTGTCCACATCTGGTGCTGTCCTACATCCGTGGCCACGATTACGTCGTCACCTAAGATTGCGTTCAGGGACTCCAAAATATTATCGGAATTTAATTTATCTTTTTTGGTCTTTTCTTTTTCTTTAAAGGAATCCACTCTTTCAATCCAAGGATCTCTATTTTTTTCTTCAACTAAAGGAAGTAACTCCTTCAGAACTTGTTTTGCATCTCCCTTTATGAACATATCATATCGCATGTTTTTTCCAATTTCGGCTTGATCGATGTCGATATGAAGGATTCTCGCGCCCTTGGCAAATTTGGATGCATCACCGATAACTCTGTCACTGAAACGAGCACCGATGGCTACGATTAAATCACTGTGATGTGTAGCCATATTGGCATTTTTTTGTCCATGCATTCCGAGCATCCCCAAGGATAAGGGGTCTCTTCTATCAAAGGATCCCATACTCATTAAAGTGGTGATAACAGGGATTTGAGACTTATGTGCTAATTCAGTCAATTCAGAGGAAGCTTCACTAATGATGATTCCACCACCTGCAATGATTACCGGTTTTTCCGCACTGTTGATGGCTTCTGCCATATGTTTGATTTTATCTAAATCAGGTTGAGGCATAGGTTCCGGCACTTGAGGTGCTTGCCTTTCATATTCGCATTTTTCCACCATGAGATTTTTAGGTACATCCACCACCACAGGTCCCGGTCTACCGCTCATGGCTATTTGAAATGCCCTTCGCATATTGGGTGCAATTTCTTCCACGGTTCTGCAAAAGAAGCTATGCTTTGTAATAGGTAATGCAATCCCCACGATATCTACCTCTTGGAAGGAATCCTTTCCGATGAGGGATAGAGGTACCTGACCTGTAACTACCACCATGGGGCTGGAATCCATGTAAGCTGTGGCCATACCGGTTACAGTATTGGTAGCTCCCGGACCGCTTGTAGCAAAGCAAACCCCCACCTTCCCCGTGGAGCGTGCATAGCCGTCTGCCGCATGGGTGGCTCCCTGCTCATGGCTTGTAAGCACATGCTTAATACGATCCTGATAATCGTACAGGGCATCATAGAGAGGCATGATCTGCCCCCCCGGATATCCAAATATTAAATCAACATTCTGCTCCACAAGGCATTCCATGATGATTTCTGATCCTTTTAATTGCATTCATCTCACCTTTTTCGTGTTGCGTTTTTTTAACTACAAATTCTTGGTTCTAATGGATTTTACTTTTCGTCGTTCCAAGAGTACATCTTTCTAAGCTCTTTTCCTACTTTTTCCATTTGGTGTTCAGCTTTGATTCTTCTTGTAGCTAAGAAGTGAGGTCTTCCTACTTTATTTTCAGTTATCCAATTTCTGGCAAAAGTACCATCTTGGATTTCTTCTAAAATTTTCTTCATTTCTTTTTTGGTTTCTTCTGTGATAACTCTCTTTCCTGCACTGTAGTCGCCGTATTCAGCTGTATCGGAAATAGAATATCTCATTTTTCCAAAACCACCTTGATAAATTAGGTCTACGATGAGCTTCATCTCGTGAACGCATTCAAAATATGCATTTTCAGGATCATATCCTGCTTCCACTAAAGTTTCAAAACCTGCCTGCATCAAAGCGGTAACACCACCGCAAAGAACTGCTTGCTCTCCAAACAAGTCGGTTTCTGTCTCTTGTCTAAAGGTAGTTTCCAATACTCCAGCTCTGGAACCACCGATTCCTGCCGCATAAGCAAGACCAATGTCCTTAGCTTTTCCGGAAGCATCCTGATATACTGCGATCAAGCAAGGAACGCCTTTTCCTTCTTGATACTCACTTCTCACTGTATGTCCGGGACCCTTAGGTGCAACCATGATAACGTCAATGTTTTCCGGAGGCATAATCTGTAGGAAATGAATGTTAAATCCGTGGGCAAAAGCCAGAACTTTTCCCTCTGTTAAGTTTTCTTTAATGCTATTATGATACAGATCTGCCTGTTTTTCGTCAGGAACCAGAATCATAATGATATCCGCTTTCTTAGAAGCTTTTTCTACAGTGTCTACTTTTAACCCTGCTTTTTCTGCCGCAGCCCAAGATTTGCTGCCTTCATAAAGTCCAACAATGACATTTACACCACTTTCCTGTAGGTTCAAAGCATGGGCATGACCTTGACTTCCATAACCGATAATGGCAACGGTCTTTCCATCCAATAGTGATAAGTTGCAATCGTTTTGATAATAAATTTTTGCCATCTTTTTTTCTCCTTTTATGTATTTAAATTTAATTTTTGGCAGTAGAATAATTATTTAATTGTACTATTTCCTAAAGCTTAAGTCAAGAAATTTGTTGATATTGTTGGCTTAAGTCAAGAAATTTGTTAATATTGTTGATTTTATTTCAATTAAACTTCAAAAAGTTGACTTTATACATGCTATTTTAAGGTAAATATGCTAAAATAAATTATACGTTAAGCAATGGAAATAAAGTTAAAGTCCATTTACCTAAAAGTTTCTAAGAAAGAGGTATCCTTTGAAAAAGAAAGATAGAATCCAATTGTCAAAAGAAATCAAAGAACATATGAAAGAGGAAATAAAGCAATATTTTTTAGACGAACGTGACGAGGAACTGGGGGATCTGGCTGCTGCTTTATTCTTAGACTTTATCATTGAAAAATTAGGCTCAGAACTATATAACCAAGGTGTAAGCGACTCCTATAAATTTATGCAGGAAAAAAGTGAAGATTTACTTTCATTGCAAATTTAAGCTTCCGATTAAAGCCGATAAAACCTAAAAGATGTGGGATTAGTTTATAACCACCATGTTCATAACTGTAACTATTAAGATACCATACTTTCCAGCACCTCCCCATCACTTAAAAAAGTGGATCAAGACAATCATCCGATCCTTTTTGGAAGTGCCTAAAACTTCCTTGAGAAGGCATTTTCCTTTTCCTCTGAAAACCAGTTTGTCACCTTCCTGTACTAACTTGTCCGACTTTAAGCATAACAATCCGTTTATATATACCAAACCTCCTGCAATTCCTTCCGATGCCTTTGCCCTTGATAAGGAAAAGGCTGAGGCAATCATATTGTCTAAGCGGAGGGAAGCCACCGTATCCCGTTTTTCCACTATTTTTACAGGTGGCACAATGATATTTTCTACAGTTTCAGAAAAGAGATGTAACTCCGTTCTTCCTGCTTTCTCATAATGATTCAGGATAAATTCTTCAATTTCAGCTAAAACGATGACTTGGGTCCCATCCTCTCTTACCAGAATATCGCCCAATGTCTCCCTTTTGATGCCCAAACCCAACAAAGAACCCAAATAATCCCGATGGCTCAATTCCTTGCTGCTCTTTTTGTTCATATTGATGACGGCTAAAGGGTTACCCTCCATTTTCGCCATGTCTTCCATATCCATATGATTAGGAAAAAACAGTATCACCTTGCGTTCAGCATCCTCATATCCACCGTAAAACCTGTAATTGACAGGGTGTTCTTTTTTACACAATCCCTCTACCAAGCTCTGTTGGCGTATGTCTAAAAAGGCGGATCGGGTCACCCGGTGTTGATTTTCACACTGTCTGATCTTATCACTTATATTTCCCAATAAAATATTGTCTTCTTTCAAATTCTTCTCTTTCTATGCTAAATTTTTCATAAATCCAGGATCTCATGATCCTTTTGACCTCATTCATTATACAATATCCTTGCTCATTTTTCAACAATCATAAAGTGAAAATCTGAAACTTTATCTTGATATTAGATATATTAAAAAAGGGGAAAATCTTAAAAACGAACCTTTCCCCTTTGTGATTGTAGTTTTAGCGGCAGTTTCTATAAAGGATGAATGAAAACCGCTTTTCATTAAATTCAAAAATCTTACAGTCCCATTTTTTCCTTTATGGCTGCCAGCTCATCCTCCACAGATTTGGAAGAACTGTTGTACTTTGCTGCCAACTCCTCTGTTTCATCAACGGGCTTTTCATTCAGTTTGGCCATGGCATTTGACTCATCCAACAAACGATCGGCTTTTGATTCCATTCGTTCAAATGCCTGCATGGAAGAAGAAGCAGTATCCATTGAATTAGATATCTTGTTCATTTGATCTTGGGTTTTGGCAACGGCAACCTTCGCTTTTATGGTGGCTCTTCTGCTTTCCAGAGATTGAATGTCCTTTACTAACTTATCGTGCATTTCTCGCATTTTCGCTGCATTTTCATGGGCAATGTTATATGTTTTTTCAAGATCCACACCGGAAGCCTCCAGGGATTGCTTCTTTGTAAGGAAAACCTTGGCATCATCCTCGTTTCCTGCTGCCAATGCTTTTTGCGTAAGATCCAGATACTTTGAAACCTGTTCTTTATTTTCATCCAACATCCTCTTTGTGCGGGACTCTTCCGCCATAACCTCGGCGGTTTCCTTCTTTACATCTGCCAAATCCTCTGTAAGATTTTGAAGGTATTGGTCGATCATTTTTCCGGGATCCTCGCATTTATCCAGAAGTGCGTTGATATTGGCTGACATAATGTCCTTAAATCTTGTAAGTACTCCCATAGTAATAAATCTCCTCTCAATTATTCATATTTTTTTTCTAACTCTGATGTATCATCTTCTTCTTTGCCAAAAGTTTCCAAGGGCATAGATAATATTTCTTTCGTATACTCCTCTTTCTCCTTCCTGCGTTTTATTATTTTAGTTACTATTACAATTAGTGTAAATAAAATTAAAATTAAAATAAGGCTGCCAATTAAATTAGGGGGTTCTTTAGGTTCACTCATGATAAACTGGGATGTGGAAACAAAAGTATTTGCAATCATGGCTTCCATGGTTAAGGAAAGGTCATTGTAATTGGTTTTAAAGTAACCCCAAAAGATTTTAATGGCCTCTGAATCCATTATGGTATCAGCAGAGTATCCATTTAAATAACGGAATTCTCCCTCCATTTCACTTAGGTCATCCTTTTCAATAGCAAAATAAGAAAAAATGAAATGGGCTTCATCTGTAAAATTATCTTCATAGAAACTTTCCAAATATTGATCCGCAGCATTCCCATTGATGCTGCCATCTTCATTCCAAAAAGTTTCATCGTAAGGTACAAAGAGCACGAAGGGTTGCACTCCCGTCTTTTTATAAAATTCCTCCAAACCTTGAATCAGTACTGATTTATTAGATACCCACCCAATATTATCTTGAAACCAATCAGTTTTATGTACCTGCCCGGAAAGGGGGATCCGCTCTATGCTATTGCCCGAATTATCATTGGAGGAATATCCAATCATCAAGCTAAACACTGTAATTACCATATAAAATATCAAAACGATCAAGCACCCATATGACATACAACCGGAAGCCTTTTTCTTAGGAGTACCGGATGTATTAAATATATTAATTTTGGGAGGAGGTGTCATAAATATAGTTTTGTTATTAGTATTGTGTGTATGTGTTTGATTATGACCATGGTCATGGTTATGGTTATGATCGTGATCATGTGGGTGTCTATCGTTTGAATGGGAAGATGAAGGTTTGGGGCTGCTAAAAAAACCGCCACCGCTGTTAGACGAACTTCCTTTGTTGATAGAGCTTCCTCCGGAATTACGACCGCCGCCGCTGAACCCACCGCTACTCTTACTACCTCCGAATCCGCCGCTACTCCTGCTACTGCCGGAGAATAACCCACCACCGCTGCTGCTGCTACGGCCCACACTACTGCCAAATCCGCCACTACTCTTGCTGCTGCCAGAGGAAAAACCACCTCCGCCGAATCCGCCGCTACTTTTACTACCGCCGCCAAATCCGCCACCGCCGCTACGTCCCACACTACCGCCGAATCCCCCGCTACTCCTGCCGCCACCTGAGGAAAAACCACCGCCACCACTGCTACCACCACTACGTCCCATAGTGCCTCCTTTCTGATGTTAAGGGTAATACCGAAATATTGATTGAACTGATAAAACGAATTTTGTTATTAGTAAATCATAAATGCAATGCATTTTGATATACATAACATGTGGGTTTCGGCTGCAAGCCGAAAAATCCCACGGCACTTAAATATGTCTAGAGACTTGTAGTATTTAGTATATCATAAAAAGGTGAAGAGCAAATATTAAGAATTAGATACATTTCATTTCTTTATTAGCACGCTATAATAGGAAAACCTAAAACGCAATTTTAAGGCGGTTTTGTTTCTACTCAAATCATTATTAACCACCATTGAAAAAGCGGTAATCTTATAAATTTATACACAATCACTAGCATTTTGCAGATAAAGATATCTAATTCTAAATCTGCCTTTATAAAGTTCCTTTACAAACAGTTCCCGTTGTAATATTGTAAAAATAAATTGTTTTATCTATAATGCTTATATTCTTAATGTACGCCTTATCAGAAGTTTTAAATACCATATTTCCACCTTGGTCAAAAACCACCATTCTATATGGAGTGTCATTCCTTTCTTCAAAGGTGCAGACAAAATACTTTTCTGTTGTTCCCTTTATCCCCATGTCCGTTTTCCACGTATACATGTCCAAGTCAGGATGATAGAGATAATCTCTTTCGGGGGTGTTTTCCGGTAACAATTTGCAAATATAATTGATTGTAGTACCTAAAATGGGTTGGGATTGGGAAAGTTTTAACATTTCTGTCTGATAATAAATATTCCCATTTAATACTTTTAAATCTACTAACCTGTCATAAGGCGGCATGGTTACCTGCTTTATAAGTTCATCTTTACCGGAACTGACGGTATACTTGTAAATGCCTCCTAAACTTTCGTAATAGATGAAATCACCTTCCATTTGAAACATTCTGATTTCTTTATCTTTATCATGGATCCTTGTTACTTGATTTGTCTTAATATTTACCTTATGAATCCCTGTCTTTTCCTTGCTTACATCCTCTGTAGCCCTGTTAAAGGCTAAAATATACAGTTCATCCCCGACTAAATACATAGAATCCACAGGACTTCCGCCGCTTCCTTCGCTGTTTTCATTCCAATACCATCCGTAAAGATAGTCAGGGCTTCCTATGGCCTTTGCCTCTTCATTACCTGACTGCATATTTAGATTCCCGGATCCTACCATAGGCCCTGCCCAAAAAGTAAAGGTTTTATCACCGTATTTTTTCATCATTGTTCGATTGTCATTTATGATTGTGGCAGTACCATCATCCTTTAGTTGGATCAAGTACTCATTTCCCATGGTTGCTCCACCGGTATGGTAATTCAGCATGACATTGCCGTCTTCGTAACTTAAAGCATGAGGCACATAATCGTCATCGTCTCCATATATCCACAAGTCAAGTTGATATACTTTTTTGGTTTTGGTGGGATCGTTTAACGGTGCCTGCATAATACTTCCCCTAGGACCATCGTAATACACGTATTTATCCGTTGCTACCACATTGGTACTTAACTTTCCCTTATATTTACTGTACTCATCCTCTTTGGGTCGATCCTTTGGTATGTCAAATTGCTGTAACTGAATATTATCGGATTTGATTACAAGTCCTTTGCTTTTATCAAAATTATAATTCCATCCAAATGACTCCACGCTAAACCGCCACGTCATGGGGAAATAGGTAATATCTCTAAAGGAAAGTAACGGATATTCCTCTTTTTTGTTTTCAATTTTCTTTCCGTTAACGGTAATAGGAAACTGAGGAACAGTTGCGTTATAACTCCTGTTGTTTTTTCCAACGGTTTTATAGGGGTTGTATGCCACTGTCACTCCTGTTTTCTCTACAAATAAACCCTCCTTATTTCCCTTCCAAGTGGATTCCACCCCCAAAAATCTACAATCCGTATAGGTCATTGGAAAATAGGTGATATTCTTGTAAACGATCAGAGGATATGGACTATACTCATTGTCGATGACCTTACCGTTGATGGT
>CAYWVS010000071.1:0-16995 GCA_964461765.1 uncultured Anaerovorax sp. | reverse complement strand
TCTTGATATAATCACACAATATATATTATAATGTAGTTCTTATGAAATTGTCAAGGAAAAAGAGGACGCACATGACTTATTTTAAAAACTTATTGAGAAATATAGATAAAATTCTAATACTAATGCCGATTTTTTTTGCCATCATCAGTATCGTTATGATCGGCAGTATCTCCTATAAGGGAGAATTCATCATCAACAAGGATATTATCGTTCAGTCCACAGCATATGGAGTAGGGATAGTTGCAATCTTAGTTATCCTCATGTTTGAATACAAATCTTTTGAGGCTTTGGAAAAGTTTCTTTATGGGGGATCTATCTTATTCCTATTGACAGTTTATATTCCGGGCTTAGGACTGGTGCAATATGGAGCTCGTTCTTGGATCGACTTGGGACCTGTTAATTTGCAACCTTCCGAAATAGTTAAAATTACTTTTATCCTTGCATACGCCGCTTACCTCAGCCGTAATCGTCAAGCATTATCCAACTTTAAGGGTGTTTTCATGGCCTTTTTATATGCCGCTCCCTTTATTCTCATCGTTATCAAGGAGGATCTGGGAGGTGCTATCATTTATATAGTAGTGGTCATGGTCATGGTCTTTTATGCAGGAATGGACTATAAGATTTTAGCAAAGCTAGCCCTCTTTGTGGTGGTGGCTGCACCTATTACCTATAGGTTTATGGCACCCCATCAAAAAGTGAGAATTGATGCATTTTTAAACCCGGACAACCTTTCCTTTGAGGGTAACTATCAAGTTTGGAACTCCAAAGTAGCCATAGGCTCAGGAGGATTCTGGGGAAAAGGATTATTTCAAGGCACACAAAAAGAATTAAAGTTTCTGCCTGTTCAGAAATCCGATTTTATTTTTTCGGTAATTGTAGAGGAATTTGGAATGATAGGGGGCGCTACAGTTTTATTTCTGTATACCATATTTTTGTATAGGATATTATCCATTGCAGATAAAGCTCGAGATATGTACGGTGCACTGATTACTATAGGATTTTTTGCTATGTTTGGGTTTCAAATATTTGAAAATATCGCTATGTCCATGGGAGTAATGCCGGTTACAGGCATTACTCTGCCATTCATAAGCTATGGAGGCTCCTCTGTAGTAGCCAATATGATTGCAGTAGGTTTCGTATTAAATGTGGGAATTAGGAGCAAACCCTTTAGTTTTTAATATATAATTTTATTCATTGATAATTCTATCTACGATTCGATTAAAATTTTTCTGAATATAGGTTCCTTGTTCAAATACGATGGGCACCCCATTATTGGTGGCTATGTGCACGTTCTCGTCATATGGAATTACGCCTGCCATTTTTAATCTCAGCATTTGTGAAATATCTTCTAAATCGGGTACCAGTTTGGATGAGAAAAATTCTTCTTTTACCTTATTAACTATATAACATCGTTCCTGAATGTCCATGTCGCTCAACAGCTTATCCACTACATCTGCATCCCTCACCGCCACATATTCCGGTACAGTAATAATCACCGCACTGTCGGCACCGGCAGCGGCAATATCAAAGCTGGAATCAATACCTGCAGGTGCATCAATAATGACATAATCAAACTTTTCTTTAAGCTTATTGCACAACACTTTCATATGTAGGGGTGTAATATCCGCTTTGTCCCTGTTGGGGGTAGCTGAAATCATATAAAGCTCCGGAAAACGCCTGTCCTTTACCAATGCTTGTCTGATCCTGCATAAACCCATAAGCACATCTGCCACATCGTATACGATCTTGTTTTCCAATCCAAGGCAAATGTCCAAATTCCTCAATCCCATATTCATATCGATGAGCACTACTCTTTTCCCTCGTTGAGCCAAAGTAACGCCCATGTTGGTGGTAAAGACAGTTTTCCCCACACCACCTTTTCCCGATGCGATTAAAAATACTTTTCCCATGGTTTCTCCCTCTATTTTTTGATGTTAATTTATATTACCATTTTTGTATTCAGTTTGCAACTCATCATATCTATAAATTATGTCCCTGACTAAGGGACCTGCATAAGTGGAGGATCCTCCTTGCACCAAAAGTACTGAAATAGCTATTTCCGGCTCTTCCACTGGTGCTAAAGCCACCACCCATCCAAAGCTGTCATAAGCAGGCTTATAGAAATCGATGGTTTCCGGGGTTACTCTACCGTTGCTGAGATTAATTACAGCTTGTCTTACGGCTGAATTTTGGGAAGTAAAGATTTTAGAATATTCCTTCATCAAACGTTTCATTTCCACTTCCACATCCTCCCAAACCAAAGAGCTGTTAATTCTCCTCAGATTAGTTTTAATGTACTCTACTTCATCTAAAGGTGGAATTTTTCCCGCTCTCTCCGCGGTTCCCGTCTTAGCTGCTACAGGAAGAGGCGCAGAATTTAAAATTTTCAAGCTCCCTCTGGGTCCCGTTACTACTCTTCGCATCCCCTGAATAATGTCATCTAAATGTGAGTCGTCGGAAATATTAATTTTTCTTCCCTCTTTCTTTTCTGTAGAGCCTTGTCCCTCAATGCCCTTGATGAGGGTTACTTGATTGTGTATTCCCTTATTGCCGATTGTGGCAACATAATTTGCCATCTGCAATGGGGTATATGCGTTTTCCCCCTGACCAATAGAGATATTTAGTTCATCACCCAAACTCCACCTTGCTTGATTAAAAAATGTAAATTTACAGTAATCTGCAACTTCCTCTGCCAATTCTTCTTTGATTCCAACTGTATTCATTCTCTCAATCAAATCTGTTCTGGAAGGGTTTTCTTCCGCCCATCCCACGATGGTGCTAATCTGCTTTTCCAAAGTATCCTTGTTGGAAACCACTTCCGGTGTAAAATACTTCTCCGCTCTGCCGATAAGGGCATTTCTCAGTAATCCTTTCACCTGTGCAATCTTTCGTTCTTCACTGGGTGCGGGCATAACGGTTTCTGAAATTTCAATTCCAGTAGGCAAACCCAGACCATATTCCTTGGCAAAGTAAGAGAGCCTTTCCACGTTCATTTCCGGATTCAATCCCAGAGACGTGCCCTTTACAAAATCTCTTCCGGCACCTAAATCATAAAAATAGTAATTGCAGGATACCTCCAGGGCTTCAGCCAAGTTTACCCCACCGTGACTCCCTCTCCCTGCGTTCCAAATCAAGCAGCCATAGCTCCTGTTTCCCAAGAATACGGCACCTCCGTCATAAAGCTTTTTCTGAGGATCCAATCCACTTTCCAATGCTGCAGTGGCCGTAACCATTTTGAAGGTGGATCCCGGCTGTACAGGAGTTTTAGTGGCTACATTAAATAAGGGCCTGGGTGCCATGGTATCTCTGGGGTTCTTGCTCTGCAAGGAAGCCCAATCCTCACTGCTGATACCGGTGGAAAACAGGTTTGGATCGTAATCGGGATAACTTGCCATAGCCAATACTTGTCCTGTCTTTACGTCCAAAACTACCACAGCACCGACATTAGCATTTTTATAGGTAGGCATGGGATAATTGCCCCATTGGCTCTGATAAGTTCCCCCTACCTGAAGCTTTTCTAGGGTTTCCTTTAAATAGGCCTCTACTGACTGCTGTAGCTTTAGGTCAAGGGTTAAATAAACATCCTTCCCCTTATAGGGCTCTTTTTCATCAATGACTTTTACCAGCTCTCCCAGGGCATTTACCTGAACGCTCTTAATGCCGTCTCCCCCTCGCAGGGTGGACTCCATGGCCTTTTCAATGCCGTATTGACCTACCATATCATTGGGGTTGTAGCCCTGTTCATCTACGTAATAGCTCTTTTCATTTTCTGAAATTTTTCCCAAATATCCAACTACGTGGGAACCGGCATTGCCATTGGGATACATCCTAACAGATTCTGCAATAACCTCCACCCCGGGTAAGGAGTTGCTCTTTTCTTCTAAAATAACGATACTTTCAGAGGAAATTCCGGAAGCAATTTTTGCAGGCAGATATTGTCTATACCCTTGTAGGCTCAACTCATTTCTGACTGCCATGATCTTTCTGGCTTCTGCATCCGTAACCTGATCCTCAATTTTGAATTTATTCCTCAATGCTCGGAAGGCTTCCTCCGCGGATAGATCCAAGGATAAATAAAAACGTCCTAAAAAACTTTCCAAATCCAGTCTCTTTGTAAATGTCATATTTTTAACTGAAATGGGAGGAAAAACGTTATAATTGGTTTGCAGTTGTTCCTGCGCCGCATATTTATCGAGTAAAAGGCTGATTTCATTTCTCAATAGCAGTTCTTCGAAAGCTTGCGCTGCCGTAAAATATGTGGGCATTCCCTCGGAAATAAGCCAATCTTCAATATCCTTTTCATAGCTGTAATAAAATCCCCCTTGATCATCTATGATGATGGGAAAATTGTCGTTATACCCATCTCCGTTTCTTTCAAGAACTGCAATTAAATCTGCAGCCACCTTGTTAATCTCATAATCTGTCAAGTCACCGCCACTAAACATTACTGTAAAACTAGGTTGGTTTGTGGCAATCACTCTTCCATATCTGTCCAAAATCTTTCCTCTGGGTGCAGAGGTAAAGATGCTCTTGATACTGAGGCTGTTTGCTGCATTGCTCCAGGCTTGGGTTTCCAAAATGGTCAATCCAAACAAACGAATTAGCAAAACCATCATTAAAAAGCCTGTAAATATCATAATTTGAACATTTCTATTTCTTAACAATTTATTCATTATTTGTAATTTCTCCGTTTAAAATTCAAATTTGAAAGTTAAATTTATAAACATCTATTGATAAATTCTGAACTTTCCTTTAAACTTGCTGTCATTCCTATGTTTTACTACTTTTCTAATAAAGATATTATACAGTATAATTACTATCACTATATGATATAGAATCAAGGGGACTATGGTCTGCAATAAAGGAGTTATCCCATATATGGAGCCAAAGATTCTGCCCATAAACCAGTATATGCCTTGATAAATAACCGTTGCCCCTATCACCATTCCCAGAGCTGAGATGGCGTTTTCCCGATTGACAAAGTCTTTGACCACGTATATGCCTAAAGCTAACAAAAAACAGCAAAAAGCAGAAATTCCAATGACCTGAGAAAAATAGATATCTTGCAGTAGACCAAAGATGATAGCCCATAGGAAGGTATCTAGGTTGTCATAGAGAAACCCCATTACCACAATTAGACATAGGATGATATTGGGAGACACGCCGAAAAACTCCAGTTGGCTAAAAATAGTGGTTTGAAAGATAAATGCTACGAAAAAAATCAGAAAGGAAAAGATACTTTTCATTGTACCTCCCCGCCATTTTTCGGAATGATAAATATAACTTTTTGTATAGTTTCTAAATTAGCAGAAGGTTTAATTTGAATTACCTTCAATAGGGAATCTTCATTAATGGCAATTCTGGAAACTTTTCCTATAGGAATTCCTTCGGGGAACATACCCATACCCGTGGTAATCAGTTCGTCTCCTTCTAATATTTCAAAGTCGGGGTTTAGCATATATCCTCGTAAACCACCCATGCCATCGCCTGCCATGACTCCCATGAGAGATCCATCTCTAGTGGCTTTAAAGCTTACAGAATTAGATTCATCGATGATAGAAATTACTTTAGACCAGTTGGAGCCCACTTCCATTACCCTGCCGATCAGACCTTGTCCATTGATCACCACTGTGTCTCTCTTCACTCCATGGTTGGAACCTAAATTTACGGTAAATATGTTAAACCAGTTAGAGCCATCCATTGCAATTACATCCCCTGTCAAGTAATCATAGTAACTCCGTACCGTTTCGTAATTCAAGGCTAAAGATAAGGAGTTTAAAAGTTTTAACTCCTCTTGGGTCAGCTTTAAGTTGATAATCTCGCTGTTAAGCCTGTCAATTTCATCCCGTAAGGCTTCATTTTCCCGTGTAATCTCTTTAAAGTGTAAAATTCCATTAAAAGCAGTGCCGATTCCCTTTCCCGCTTTGACAAAAGGTTCTTGAATCGTCGTTAGCACAGTTGTAATACCTCTGCCCAATGGGGAGCTAGATCCGCTGTTTCCATATGATATGGCAAGTATTATAATTAATATCAATATAATTAAACCAATAAAGGAGCTTTGTTTATGATTTTTAAACCATTTCATTCATTATTCACCGTTTTCCGCTAATTGCTGTAGGGCGCCATTTTTTTAGAATGCATTTGAATTCTCTCTAAAAAATTAACACTGACCCCTGTACCTTGCACTACGGCTTCTAATGGATTTTCTGCAACAGATGTTTTAATTCCGGTGGTTTTTTCAATTAACTTATCCAGTCCGCTTAACAGAGCTCCGCCACCGGAAAGCATGATCCCCGTTTGAGAAATATCCGCAGAAATTTCAGGTGGAGTCTGCTCAAGTGCTTGCATAATGCCATCCACTATTACAGAAACGGGTTCCTCTAATGCCTTAATCATGTCTAGGGAGTTGACGGTGAGTGATTTCGGTAAGCCGGTCATCAAATCTCTTCCTCTTACGTCCATATTAGTAATAAAGTCTACCTTTGAACCCAAATCATATGCACAGCCTATCTTAATTTTAATCTCTTCTGCTGTCTTCTCCCCAATGAGTAGTTGGTATGTTTTTCTCATGTATAAAATGATAGCCTCTGTAAGCTTGTCCCCTGCATGTCGAAGGGAGATTCCAGTAACGATGCCTCCTAATGAAATGATAGCGATATCAGAGGTTCCCCCGCCGATATCCACGATCATACATCCTTTGGCATCCTCCACTTGGAAGCCCACCCCTATGGCAGCAGCCATGGGTTCATCGATAATGTATACACTCTTTGCCCCCATCTGACGCACCACCTCTTCCACTGCACGTTTTTCTACCTCCGTAACTCCTGAGGGGACTCCAACCACAACTCTAAGGGATGAAAACAGACCTTTTTCTAAACTCTTTTTTAAGAATTCCTCTAACATTACTGCAGTCATATCAAAATCAGAAATAACACCATCCTGCAAAGGTCTGATTACCTTTATGTGATCCGGTGCTTTTCCCAACATATCCTTCGCTTTATCTCCCACTGCCAATACCTTCTTTGAATTAACATCTACAGCTATAACAGAAGGCTCATTTAAAACAATGCCCTTTCCCTTAACAAAAATTAGTGTATTGGCTGTACCTAAATCTATTCCAACATCCTTTTGAAACCAACCCAAACCCATGATTTACTGTCTCCTTTACATTAGCATTTTCTCTTTTAAGCTGATATATAAACCGTCACCGATAATCAAGTGATCTATGACTATTATGCCCAAAATTCTCCCGGCTTCCACAAGTCTTTCTGTAATTTCCAAATCCCGTTTGCTGGGAGTCGGGTTCCCGCTGGGATGGTTGTGCACCAGAATTACGGATGCGGCACTTTTTTTCACCGCACTGTAGAAAACCTCTCTGGGATGAACGATAGAGCTGCTTAAATCACCTATGGATGTATCCTCAATGGTTATTATTTCATTTTTAACATTTAAAAGTAATACTTTAAAATACTCTTTCTTAAAGTAGCGCATTTGTTCCATAAAAAGATCAGCCACTATTTCCGGTTGGTGGATTTGAATTCTCTTTTCCTTAGGCGTTGTAGAAATCCTTTTACCTAACTCAATGGCTGCCACAATTTGCGCAGATTTTGCCAAACCAATACCGGGTATGTTGCATAACTCTAAAGCATTACAGCTAGCCAAATTGGCGATCCCATTTTTATCCATGGATAATATTCTGTGTGCCAAGGTAATAGCTGAAATGTTTTTTGCACCGGAACCGATTAAAATAGCTAATAATTCTGAATTTGATAAGCAAGTAGCACCAAACTTCAACAGCTTTTCCCGAGGTCTTTCTTCCTCAGGCAGTTCTCTGATTAACGTTGAATAACTCTTTTCTTCCAATTGGGTTTTCCTCCTTTTTTCCCCCGGAAAACCCCACACAATAGCATTTGTATTTTATCATTATAAAAGTTCATTTACAAGATAAATTTCGCTAATTATCACAATTATCATCTATATTACTGTAATAGCCCCAATTCCAATTTCCACCTCAAAATTCTCTTTACGGATTCATTGATTCGCTCCTCCGTAATCTTACCCTCACCTACTGCTCCAATTACAGCACTCCATTGATTTATAAAATTTGTACTGCAAAGCATATCGTTTCCCGCTAAAACGGCCAAGATAGCTGCCTCTTCATCGCTGGCAAAATTTTTAATCCCTCCCATGGATAAATCATCGGTAAGAATGACTCCATCAAAATTTAATTCTTTTCTCAAGATTTCATGAACCTTGGGGGATAAGCTGGCAGGCCTTTGTCTATCCATGGAGGTCACCACGTTGTGTGTCATCAATACAGATCCGGCACCCGCTTCAATTCCCGCTATAAAAGGAAGAAAGTCGCTTTGGACAAAGGACTCATAACTGCGTTCATCATATACAAGCCCCTTATGAGAGTCCTGACTGTTTCCATAGCCGGGAAAATGCTTCAGGGAACTGCCAACCCTCTCTGCCTTCATGACAGAGACCACTGTTTTTATATAGATAGCTGTGTTGGTAGGATCCTGCCCAAAGGATCGGGGATAGATGTAATCTACCGGATTTGTGGAAACATCACAAACCGGAGCTAAATTTAGGTTAAAGCCTAATGACTTAAGCAATTGACACTTTTCCAAGGTATCCTTTTCAATTGTTTCAAACCCACCGATTTTATATAATTCCTGAGGGGAAGCAAAGGGCCACTGACGAAAGGCTTTGTATTTGCTGATTCGATTAACTGTTCCTCCCTCTTCATCCGCACTGATTAACATCTTTATTTTAGAGGCCTTTTGAAAGTTTTCAACTATGCCTCGGATATCTTCGGGATTTTTGTTTTGAAAATCTCTTGCAAAAAATATAAACCCACCCAAGTGATAAGATGAAATGTAATCCACAGCATTTTCCATAGGGCAACCTCCAAGGAACATTTGGCCTACTTTTTCATTTAAGGTCATTCCGGAAAGAATTTCTTCGATCTTCTGATTCACCTGCTCTTTTTGTTCTCTTTCTATTCGTTCCTTTTCCCTTTGCTGCTTCTCTTCCTCTGCTCTTTCTTTTTCTTCTTTGTTTTCCGTTACAACAGTCATGCCCCTCCACATTTCTGCTCCAAGACCTCTATCTCCTGCTAATACCGTTGCATAAAACACTGCAGCAAAGGAAAAAACTAACGCTATTACAAAAAGAATCTTTGTATTTTTATACATTTACGGATACCTCAATTCTAAATAAGTGCTTGCACTTTAAAGGTAATATTTACTATATAAAAAGCTGCAAATCACGGAATCAAAGATTCCTATTTCCAGATGTGGCCCCCTCAAGGGGCGACCCTTCCCAAGGTACGCTCTTTGATATTCCGTCAATATTGTTTTTGACGGTATTTCTTATAATAATAAAAATATTATACAACAAAAAAAGTATATAAATTCAATATTTTTTGGTTATTTTATTTTATTTTAAGAAATCTTTAATCTTAAACCTGTGTTGCTCCATCCACCGAAAGAATCGCACCTGTAACATAACTGGCCATATCTGAAGCCAAAAATAAAAATGCATTTGCAATTTCCTCCGGCTGACCAACTCTTCCTAATGGAATTGCTGAAGAAATTTGATCTATAATTTCCTTTGGAAGTGCTGCTACCATATCCGTGGAAATTACCCCCGGTGCCACTGCATTCACCCTGATACCATCTCTACCTAACTCTCGTGCCAAGGATTTCGTGATTCCATTAACTGCAAATTTAGATGTGGGATAACCGCAACCTGACACTTGCCCATAAATACTTACCATGGAACTGGTATTTAGGATGACTCCGGATTTTTTCGGTCTCATATATTCCACAGCCACCTGGGAGCAAATGAAAACAGACTTTACATTGATATTTAAAATGCTCTCAAATTCTGATTCCGTATAATTTTCAAGAGGAGTTGACTGGCTAATCCCTGCATTATTTACCAAAATATCCATAGTACCCCATTTGTCCACCACAGAGGCGAAAGCCTTCTTAATTGACTCTTTATTCTGGATATTAGGGTGCAAACCCATAACCTCGTAGTCGGAATTTATCTCCACCAGCTTTTTTAAAGCAGCATCTACGGTTTCTTGCTTTGAACCTAAAATAGCTACCTTTGCTCCTTCATCTAAAAAGGTTTTTGCGATAGCAAATCCAATCCCCCTTGTTCCTCCGGTAACAATCGCTATCTTGTTCTTCAATAAATTCATAACCCTTCTCCTTTACTTTTTTCTATTTAAACCATCCTTGTCCTTTTTTATTATGTTATCTTAGTCTTTATTGCATTTAAAAATTATCTTATTCTTTTTTATTTTAAAAATTATATTAGTCTTTTTCAAATTATTATAACAATCATAAATTCCTATTCAATTTTTATAATTGTCATAAATTCCTTTACAAATTTTTATTTCAATCAAAATTCCTTTTTTTATTTGTTATAACTATATCCTTATCATATGACTGTCTTTTATACTACTTTATGATAGTTATTTATATTGAGCAATTTTTAATGATCTTATCAGCTAGTTAGGTTGTCTTTAGAAAATATCTCTGAATAAAAATATGGGTCAGGCACTATTTGATAAAATGCAACATATATTTTAATAAGCTTATATTTTTTAACTGAAAGGAGCATGATTATGAGCCTGTCTTTGCTTTTTGCTTCATTATTTATTTCTAATCCCGTTTTGCTTTTAGCCTCTTATGTCTCCGTGGGGAGTTCATTTCCAAAACCGTTGACATCTGCAGAGGAATCTCATTACCTCAAACTGTTTGAGGATGGCGATATTGAAGCAAAAAATATTTTGATTGAAAGGAATCTTCGATTAGTAGCTCACATAGCGAAAAAATATACTACCGCAGGAAGAGAACAAGATGATTTAATTTCCATAGGTACCATCGGTCTGATCAAATCCATCAATACATATAAACCTAATAAGGCTGTACGACTGGGTACTTATGCAGCCAAATGCATCGATAACGAGATTCTAATGAGCATACGCAGCTCTAAAAAACAAAAGTCAGAGGTCTCCCTCAGTGACCCGATCGGCATGGACAAAGATGGCAACGAAATTAGCTTTAGTGACATTTTAGGTACGGACAGCGACTGTATTATCGATGCCATCGACAACAAAATTCAAATTAAAAAATTATATGAAGCCATCTCCGACATCTTGAGCGATAGAGAAAAGTATGTCATATCCAAGCGTTATGGTTTGGGGCAAGAAATTTCCAAACCGCAAAGAGAAGTGGCAAAAGAGTTAGGGATTTCCAGATCCTATGTATCACGTATAGAAAAAAAAGCTTTATCCAAATTAAAATCTGCTCTTTGGGAGTTATCAAAATCCACATAAATGATTGTCGGTAATAATTATTTTTTAGTAACATATTTCTAAGAATTACATATATTAAAATTAGGAAAAAGGAGGTGTCCTATATGCCATGTTTGATACCCTTAATTGTAGGATATGTAGTAGGAAAAAGTTGTGACTTCGGAGGACGAAGATCCGGTGGTTGCTGCTGCAGAATCTACAGATAGTTTTTGATTATTAAGCTTTTCTTTTTAAATAAAAATATGTGAAAACAACTTTAATTCAAGCTTGTCTCACATATTCATTATAAATTTAAATGGTGCTACCTAACATTGAGAGGCAGCATCATTTTTCATATAGACTCTGTGCCATTTCTTGAAATGCAGGAATGGCAGCGCCTCTTCCTGATCCACCCTTTTCCATAAAAACGGTGATTGCATATTGAGGGTTGTCAGCAGGCAAAAACCCGGTCAACCAACTGTGAACAACGTATTCCCCACCCATGGTGGTTTCTGCTGATCCTGTTTTAGCTGCCACAGGAATTTGTTCTTCCCCATTTTTGATATTTAAGGTTCTAGCAGTTCCTGATATGGCAGTTTCCTTCATGGCCTCTACAATTTGCCTATTAACGAATTCTCCAATCACTCTTTCACCACTATTTTCTGGAAAATATGAAATTTCATTTTGGTCGTAGATGCCCTTGACCAAGCTTAGCTCCTTGTCCCATCCACCATTTGCAACAATCAAAGTAGCTCTGGTTACTTCCATGGGGGTAAGTGCCAATTTGCCCTGACCGATGGAAAGATTACCGATTCCCGCTCCTGCGATATCACCTTGCTCAGGAAATATGCCCATCCTTTGATCCGTAATATCCTTTATGGCCATTTCGTCTAAATGAAATCTATGAGCCATTTCCAAAATCTTATTTCCGCCTAACTCTTGACCTAATTGGATAAATGCACTATTGCAGGATTTAGCAAAAGCATTTTTAAAATCTAACTCACCGTGTCCCGATCTGGCACTGCAATTAATTTGCACACCGTTGATGACTTCGTAACCATTGCATTGAAAGGTTCGATCTTCCAAAATGATTCCTTGCTCCAAGGCTACTGCAGCTACGATGATCTTAAATACAGAACCGGGCGCATATTGACCTTGGGTACTTTTATTAATCAATTCCATCTTATCACTGTTAAGATACTTTTCAATGGCTGTAGGGTTATAAAAAGGGGAGCTGGCACCTGCTAATATTTCTCCTGTCATAGCATCTGCCACTACGATAGCTCCGTTATAATCAGCGTTACTTAAAATTTGTTCAGCCTTTTTTTGAATCTGGGTATCTAAGGTGGTAATCACACCACTCTTTTTATTTTCATCAGTTACTCGAATACCCTTTCCACGCAAAATTTTCCCAGTAGCATCTGCTGTACCGGAAATTTTTCTGACCCTCTTGGTCAGTTCCTGATCATAATCCTTCTCTATGCCATAAGCACCCTGCCCATCTACCTCGTTTACATATCCGATGAGGTGTACCGCAGGTTGATTGGTAGCATACCTTTTTTGGGATTCTAAAATAAAGGCTTTATATTCACTTTTTAACAAATTTGTTGCGTAATCACTATAGACAGGACTACTGAATACTGAGTAAGTATTGTTTTTGCTGGGTACCCTACGACCTCCTAAGCTTTCAAACATTTGAGTCACCCTGCTATCAACCCGGGCTCGCTCAATGATATAAACATAATCTGCTTCTGTCCCTGTAAGAGGCTTCAAATTCCGATCATAAATAATGCCTCTACCGTCGGATCCCTCTAAGCCAATCTTATATTGTCCCAAGGCAGCATCAGCGTACTCTTTACCATCTACCAATTGAACAAATACCAACCTGACGGACAAAGTGATGAGCATTAGTAAAATAAATAAGTATATAAACTTAAGCCTTTTGTTCATATAAAGAAACCCTCCTCACTTCTAATTTTTCCGTGGGAGGGGTTTTTTATTCAATTAAAGTTCATAATCCTTTGAGCCAAGGACTTTATTCATGATCCTACACAAATAAATTTTATAATTCATGTATGAACAAACCGCTGCCTAATTTGGGTTCAAACCACGTAGACTTAGGGGGCATAATCAAATTTTGATCTGAAATTTCAATTAAATCTGATATATCCACAGGGTACAAATAGAAGGCAACTGCCATATCTTTTTTGACGCGAGCCTCCAACTCTTCAGGTCCTCTAATGCCACCGATAAAGTCAATTCTCTTGTCTGTTCTTGGGTCTTCAATCCCCAAAATTGGTGTCAATACATTATCCTGCAAGATGTTCACATCTAAAGACTTTAAAATATCGCCCTGAGGGATAATCTGCTCTTTTGCCTGTAACTTATACCATTGGTCATCTAAAAACATGCCAAAACAATGCTTGCTTTCCGGATGATATATGTCCTTACCTTTGTTTTCCACAACAAAATTTGCTTTCAGTTTTTCTAAAAACTCCTCAGAAGAAAGACCCTTTAAGTCTTGCACGACTCTATTGTAATCGTAAATTTTTAATTCGCTATCAGGGAAAAGAACAGCCATAAAGAAATTAAATTCTTCATCTCCTATATAATTTGGATTTTCCTCTCTTCGCTTTAACCCCACCTTTACAGCAGATGCGGATCTATGATGACCGTCTGCAATATAAAGTGAATCTATGTCAGCAAAGGATGTAATCAGGAATTGTACAAGCTCCGGCTCCTTAATTTCCCAAAGAGCATGCTCCACACCGTCAGGCGAGGTAATATCAAATTCCGGTTCGTTCCGGGAAAGATATTCTTGAATTTGCTCCTGAATTTTGGTGTCGTTCTTGTAGGTAAGAAACACCGGCTCAGTATTGGCATTGCAATAATCGAAATGATTAATTCGATCAAGTTCCTTTTCTACTCTGGTTAGTTCATGCTTTTTAATGGTATTGTTCTGATATTCATCTATGGAAAAGCACCCTAGAATTCCCACTTGACTACGACCTTCCATGACCTGCTTGTACAAGTAAAGCGTAGGTGTTTGATCTTTGATGTAGATTCCTTTGGTAACAAAATCATCTAAATTAGTCCTGGCTTTTTTGTATACCTCAGGGGTATAAGGATCCATCCATTCCGGGAGATCGATTTCCGATCTGCAAATATGTAAAAAACTGTAAGGATTTCCTTCCGCCATACGGAAGGCCTCTTCTCTATTCATCACATCATAAGGTAATGCCACCACATCCTTCGCCAAATCTGATTTGGGTCTGATGGCACAAAAGGGTTTTAATACTGCCATAAACTTCTCCTCATTTAATTAATTCTGTAATTTTCTGTATCACTTTAGGAATGGTCATTCCCGTAGTATCTAATTCTATGGCATCTTCTGCCTTTCTTAAAGGGTTTAACGCCCTTGTAGAATCATTATGATCTCTCGCAATCATCTCTTCTTCCACCTTCTGCACAGTGATGGAGGAATCTTTTTCTTTGAGCTCTAGCCATCTTCTGTACGCTCTTTCCTTGGAAGAAGCAGTCATAAAAATTTTATATTCTGCATCCTTTAAAACATTGGTTCCAATGTCTCTTCCATCCATAATGACGCTTTTGGTCTGCCCCATTTGTCTTTGCAGTTCCACCAGCTTTTCTCTTACCATCTGTAAAGCTGAGCAATCCGATGCCATCTTCGTAACCTCAGGAGTACGAATTTTATCATTTACGATTTTTCCATCTAAATAAATATTTCCTTGGGAAAAGTCAATATCTGTCTTTTTCAATATTTCTTTGATTTCAGCTTCGTCGTTTAGATTGATGCCCTGCTCCAAAAGCTTGTAGGCCACTGCTCGATACATTGCTCCCGTGTCAATATAATCCAAGTTTAAATTTTTAGCCACTTCTTTAGCAATGGTACTCTTCCCGGCTCCTGAGGGACCATCTATGGCTACTCTTGTGAGATTTTCCATAAAAGTTCATCCCCCTTTAATTCTTCTTACCCAAAAGCTTTTCGATCTCAGCTACAAAGGTATTCACATCTTTAAACTGCCGATATACGGAAGCAAATCTTACATAAGCAACCTCATCCAAGTTCTTTAAATGATCCATTATCACTTCGCCGATAAGATGACTCTCTACTTCCTTTTCCATCATATTATTGAGACCTCTTTCGATATCATCCACGATCTTTTCTATGGATGCCATATCCACGTGGCGTTTTTCACAGGCTTTAATGATTCCATTCATCACTTTATTTTTATCAAAAGCTTCTCTGCTTCCATCTTTTTTGATAACCATAAAAATCATCTCTTCCACCTTTTCATAGGTAGTAAAGCGTTTACTGCAATTGTCGCACTCTCTTCTGCGTCTTATGGCATGGCCCTCCTCTGTCGGTCTGGAATCGATTACTCGAGTATCGATATTCTCACAAAAAGGACATTTCATCTATTGTTACCTCCATAACTACGTTTCGCTTCAACCATTTAGTGGATTGTATAGTTTTATTTTACTACATCTTGTGGTTTATGCAAGCTTTTTTTAATAATCATCCAAAGGTGCGATATCTGCTTCAAAGACACCGGACACATCCACCAGAATTACATCCTCGCCAATTCGCTTAATATCCTTCCATTTGATGACCCTGTCGCTTCCCCCTCTGCCAAAAATGTGAAAGAAACTCCTTTCTTCCGGTACAATGATACCTTCAATGGTCCCCTTTTCCAAATTTACTTCAATATCATATACGAAGCCTAAGCTTTTTCCATCAAACATATTGATGATTTCTTTATCCTTAATATTTTGCGTGCTGATCATAGATTTGTCCTCCTTTTCCTCCAAGGTGAGAGTTGCAATTTTTACCTTGTTCAAATTATATGCTTCTCTTCGTTAAATATGCACCCATCACCATTTAAGAAAAAGGAAGAAAATATAATTAAATTACCAAAATGGTGTTCAGGACAAAACCCGACAACACCTTTTTAAGATTTAAGTTTTTATCCTACGAAGTGGAAATTGAATGGAAAAGCCCATCCCTTTTTTGCATTCCAAAATGGGATGGGCCTCGATTTATCAAACATATTTTTTCATAAATTTTAATGCATTTTTTTCTAATCTGGAAACTTGAGCTTGGGAAATTCCAACCTCTTCAGCAACCTCCATTTGAGTTTTACCTTCAAAAAATCTCATATTTAAAATATTTCTTTCTCTTCCCGTCAGCTTCTTCATGGCTTCAGAAAGAGAGATATCTTCGATCCATTTTACATCTGTATTCTTACTGTCCTTCACCTGATCCATAACAAAAATGGCATCCCCTTCATCATGAAAAACAGGCTCAAAAAGAGATATGGGATCCTGAATGGAATCTAAAGCAAATACCACCTCTTCTCTGGGTGCATCCAGCTCCTTTGCGATTTCTGCAATGGTGGGTTCCTTTTGTGATTCCTTTGACAATCTTTCCCGAACCTGTAAGGCTTTATAAGCCAAATCCCGCAGGCTCCTGGAAACTCTGATAGAGTTATTGTCACGTAAATATCTTCTAATCTCTCCTATAATCATAGGTACGGCGTAGGTACTGAACCTTACACCATGAGATGTATCAAAATTATCCAAAGCCTTAATTAGTCCGATACATCCCACCTGAAATAAATCATCCGGGTTTTCCCCTCTATTATTAAATCTTT
>CAYWVS010000070.1:0-17301 GCA_964461765.1 uncultured Anaerovorax sp. | reverse complement strand
TTATACAATGGGAAGAAAGGAAAAAATAACTTAATAATAAAGTGGGGTTTTTATATCATTTATCCATTGCATTTATTGATAATTACGGCAATAAACTTGATTTTTACAATATGAAAAGATATGTAGAACGACCCTCTGTGCTTGCAAAGCTTAAAAAGTTTGCGAAAGTTGTGAAAAACACCGTTTTGGATAAGGTGAAAAATAAGAGTAAGGAGCAGAGCCTAAAGCAAAGAAGCTCCTTAGTATTAATGAAAAAAAGTAATTCTGTTTAATGGGATATTTTCCTATGACCAATCGTGTTGTATATAGGAGGTGTGCTAATGAATGACAATTCTTTATCGCGTACGGATGAGGAATTGGCTGAAACGTATCAGCGTAATGTAAATATGGTTTATAAGCTTTGCTATATTTATATGAAAAATACTGTTGATGCAGAAGATGCCGTTCAATCTGTATTTCTAAAGTTTTTGAAAACGAATATGGTTTTCAACGACTTTGAACATGAAAAAGCGTGGTTTATCAAAACGACAAAAAATCTTTGCAAGGACACGATTAAATCTTGGTGGAGAAATTTTCGTGTTGACTTAAACACTTTACCTGAAATTCCTTCATGGGATAAGGGTAATCAGACAAGCGAACTGCTTGAAAGACTTCTTGCTCTCCCCGAAAAGTATAAGTCAGTTTTGTTTCTCTATTATTTTGAGGATTACTCTGTAAAAGAGATTTCAAAACTTCTTGGACGAAAAGAAAGTACAATACAATCGCAATTACTTAGGGGACGTGAACAACTAAAAATTGATTTAGGGGGTAAGTATCTTGGATAACAATAGTCTTAAAGGAATATCAGAAAGCATAATCCCTACCGAGGAGCAAAAAGAAAGGATGTTTTACAATATCGAAAAACATCGAAAAGGGGCATTTAATATGGAAGAAAAAATATCATCTGGAGGAGTAATACCTATGAAACGGATTCGCAAAAGATTTTCTATGGCTGCGGTAGCCATCTCAATCTGCATATTAACCACTACGGTGGCTCTTGCAGTAACATTCAATTGGCATCAAATGTTAATCTCATATTTAAATCCTACTGAACAACAGATGCAAGAAATGGGGGGAAGTCTTGGTACACCAGAGGCAACCATCACTAAAAACGGAGTAACAATAACTGTTTTACAAACAATCGCCGATAGTCATGGTGTCTATGTGTTGTATGAAATGACGGCTCCAAAAGAGATTGAGCTAAACAAAGATGTAATATTTAGAAACAGCTTTCTTGATCTCAAAACCGATTCAACTGCAACCAATTACGTGGGCTCTGGAGAGAATATTACCTTGGAAGAACACGAAAATACCCGAATAGCATTGTATTATTATGGCCAAACAGCTCAGATCGGCAACGGATATGCCGAACTGCAGTTGGGTGATTTAAGCCAGTGCATCTATGATGACAATGGAGAGTACTTGGATTTAGTTCCTCTCGTTAAAGGCGAATGGAATTTGAAATGGGAGTTTAATTTAGAGGATTCACACAGTATCGTCTTTAAAACAAATCAACCTGTAAGCATCAATGGAAGCAAAAACACAATTACCGAAATTGCTGTTTCCCCGCTGTCAATCTATATCCAAGTTAAAGGAGATAACGTTTTGGAAAGTATTCGCCCAGTTGTAAATTTTAAGGACGGGAGTCATATGGCTTTTGATGTTTCAAGTAATGGTAACTCATTCAGCTATTCTCCCATGTTGGGTAACAATTTGTACTATAGATTTAATGATATTGTAAGCCCTCAAGATGTTGAAAGCATTACGATTGACAATGTGACTATAGCAATCCATTAAAAACGCTGCCTATCTGATACACTGGCAAAATAACCTCAAAAAGCATTTGATTATTGCCTTTAAAGGTAAAAATTGAGTGCTTTTTTGCCCAAGCAATCAATTATGATTGACGCACTTGCCAACTACGGAGCAAGGCTTGCTAGAAAAATATTTTTCCAGAGCAAGCCGAAGCTATGTTAAAAAAATTGCTCTTGATGTTGAGATGAAAAACAATAAGCGTTTACAATAAAGACATTGAATTTTTACGACAAAAAGTATAAAATGTGGGCAAGGTATTAAAAGCTAGGAGTTAACATGAATAAAAACATGCAGAAAATAGAAGATACCATTAAAAAAATTGCGCCCTTTGATACGACGGTTCTCCTGATGGGGGAATCGGGGGTAGGGAAGAATCGATACGCAAAGATGATTCACGGTTTGAGCCAGCGCAGGGAAAAGCCTTACGTCGTCATTGATTGTGGAGCCATACCCGGTAATCTGTTGGAATCAGAGCTTTTTGGATATGAAAAGGGAGCTTTCACAGGGGCAAACGCCAACGGGAAAAGGGGTTTGATAGAAATGGCTCATGGCGGAACTCTGGTCTTAGATGAAATCGGTGATTTGCCTTTACCTTTGCAGGTGAAGCTTTTAAAGGTGATTCAGGAAAAAAAAATCACACGCTTAGGGGGCATGTTGGAAAAAGCCATAGATTTTAGACTGATTGCCGCCACCAATAAGGATCTCTCTTTATCGGTAGAGTTGGGGGCCTTCCGAAAGGACTTGCTTTATCGCATCAATGTAATCTCTATTACCATACCTCCACTTCGAGAACGCCGAGAGGATGTTCCATCTTTAATCAATGACTTTTTAGAGCAATTTAATTTAAAATATGGAATTCAACGAAAATTTTCCCCAAAGGCTATGGAATTCATGAAGAATTACTCATGGCCCGGTAATGTGAGAGAGCTGCAAAACATCGTGGAGCGAGTGCTCCTTACTGCGGATGGGGCTGTCATTACAGAGGATACTCTTCCGCCTGAGATTTATTCAAAGGTAGCTTTAAGTAAATATGAAATTGGAGAAAAAACATTAAAAGAAATATTGGAGGAAGTGGAAAAATCAGTACTTTTGGAAGCTTATGAAAGATATGGAACTACAACAAGGGTGGCTCAGGTCTTGGGGATTAGCCAAGGTTCCGTTTCCCTTAAGCTTAACAAATATAAAAAGAATATTGAGTAACAAAATAAAACAAGGTAAATCCTCATGGAGAACCCTGTTTTTTTATTATGTAGGAAATATCGCTTACGATATTTCTGGAATATCAAAAAAGGTTACCGGTAGGATTTTATGGCATAAAAATTGCTAATAAAGAACAGTAAAAGTTTAAAATAACTAACTATAATATGATTAAGAAAATCAAGGAGGACAAAAAATGAAGAAAAAAATGCCTGTTTTACTAACCTTTGATTTAGATGGTGAATGTCTTTGGCGTTGCAGGGATCCGGAAAATGCAAATCGTCCCGTGACATTATCTCAAGGAAGATACGGTCCGGAAACTGGGATGCCCAGAATTTTAAAGCTTTTAAAAAGCTATAATGCGTATGCAACCTTTTTTATACCGGGGTTCACGGTGAATCAATACCAAGATTTAGTGAAACAAATCGTAACGGAAGGTCACGAAATTGGAAATCATGGCTGGAGCCATACATACCCTGACAATATGGATGGGTACGAAATGGAAAAGAGAGAATACTTAGATTGCAGCGATATCATGGAAAAAGTGACAGGGTCTCGCCCCAGAGGCTATAGATCGCCTGCCTGGGAATTCAGTCTTCACACATTAGATATTTTAAAAGAAATGCCGGAAATCGAGTATTCCAGTAATATGATGGATTGTGACAAGATTAAGTTCCTAAAAGTGGGGGATAGGCAAACTAATTTAGTGGAAATCCCCATCCACTGGGTACTTGACGATGCAGCGTATTGGTTATATAGCCTGCGAACTCCCGGGAAAGCCATGCAGCCCTTAGAATCAGTAGAATACTATTGGAAAACGGAATTTGATGCTTTGCTGGAGGAATTTTTAGAAGAAGTTGAGACAGAAGGTGATTCTGATATTTGTTTTGTACTTACATGCCATCCCCAAATCATAGGTAGACCTGCCAGAATGAAGATGTTGGACAGATTCCTAAATCACATGGCAACTACGGACAGTGTGGAATTTATCACGGGGATAGAGGCGGCAACACGTTTTAAAAACAAATATCGTTAATACAAGATTGTTGATACAAGGGGTAACTGAATAACTTGAAAGAAGTTTTAAGTTTTATTTATTCAGCTATCCTAGTCAGTTCAAGAGGAGTTAGAACATGAATAACCAATTTAATTATGTTTCAAGGTTGGCTCAAAACTATCCCACTTCGGGAATTAGGGCTATGTTTGATTTGGCAGCTCAGTACCCCGGTGCCATCAATATGTGCAACGGTGAACCCAATTTTGAAACCCCGGAGCATATTAAAGAAAGCGGAATGAAAGCCATTGCAGCAGGGATGACCAAATACGGGACAGAACCCGGCTTGGAGGCTATGCGGGAGGCGGTGGCGCAAAAGTATACGAGGGAATTTAACCATACTTATGACAAGTCAAACGTTATGATTACCATTGGCGGGGTAGAGGGCATTTTTTTAAGCTTAATGTCCATCCTGAATCCCGGAGAAGAGGTGATCATTCCCGATCCAACTTATACCTGCTATTTAGGGCAAACCTTGACCTTGGGAGGGGTACCTGTAAGAGTGCCTCTCTATGAAGAGCACGGCTTTAGGTTACAAGCGGAGGATCTGGAAAAAGCCATTACCCCAAAGACAAAGGCGGTCATTATCAGTTATCCCAGCAATCCTTTAGGTGCTGTTTTGACCAAAGAAGACGGAGAAAAACTGGCTAATGTAATTGAAAAATATAATCTTATGGTGATTTCAGATGAAGTTTATGAAAAAATTATTTTCGATGGTCGCAAGCATTTCAGCCTTTCCCAAATAGATCGTATCAGGGATAAGGTACTGGTTGTAAATAGCTTGTCCAAAACCTATGCCATGACGGGATGGCGGATCGGTTATGTGGTGGGAACTAATGCAGATGTAATGAACCATATGTTTAAAATGCAACAAGCGGTTGCATCTTGCCTGCCTTTGTTTATCATGCAGGCCGGGGCGGATGCTATAAACGGATCCCAAGATTGTGTGGAGGATATGCGTAGGCATTACCAAAGGAGAAGAGACCTTTTATTCCATGGCCTTTCTCAAATTCCCGGATTAAAAAGCTTTAAAACGGAAGGATCCTTCTGCATGTTTATCAATATCAAGGATTTTGGGATGTCCTCATGGGAATTTTCGAAAAACCTTTTGATTAAGGCAGGGGTCATGACGGTTGCGGGAAGTGCATTTGGAGAGATGGGAGAAGGATATCTGCGCATGTGCTTTGCAAATTCCGATGAGAATATTGAGGAGGCCGTAGTGCGAATGAAATCTTATTTGATTTAAATACTAATTTTTTAGAATAGATAAATTTGTCGAAGTTAAAATGTTAAATCATAAGATGAATTATTAAAATTTTAATAATTTTATACAAAATTGTATGATGGAGTAAAAGAAATATAATTTTATTTATGATCTAAAACTTCAAAACCAAAAGAGTATAAGCCAAAATAAATAAATCACCCTATTTAAACCATCTAATTTATACATCCTTTGACCCTTAACTAAAATTGGCATGGAAAATGCAATATATGTTAACAGCTTATGCAGAATGGTTAACCTGCAACCAGATGTGAAAGTGTGTTAAGGGGTTGGGAGGAAGTCATCGTAAAGGAGGAATTTATGGAAGCATTATTAAACTTTTTTAACGCTATTAATGGCGTATTCTGGGGTAATTTTATGATTTTTATCCTAGTGGGTACCGGTATTTTTTTTACTTTTATGCTGAAATTTCCGCAGGTTCGAAGGATAAAGGATGCATTCACTATCGTATTTAGCAACTTTGGTAAGGGGAGTAAGGCAGATAAAGACGGCATGAGCTCGTGGCAATCCTTGGCAACAGCTATAGCCGGTCAAGTGGGAACGGGAAATATTGCAGGTCCTGCAACGGCCATCATAGCCGGAGGTCCCGGAGCAGTTTTTTGGATTTGGTGCAGTGCTTTCTTTGGAATGGGAACTATTTTTTCAGAAGCCACAGCAGCTCAAAAATTCAAAACGACTTTATCTGACGGTTCAGTGACAGGGGGTCCTGCATACTACATTAGAGCAGCTTTCCCAGGGGCATTTGGAAACTTTTTATCCGGTGCATTTTCCGTATTTATTATCATCGGATTCGGTATGGCAGCAGCCATGATTCAAGGAAATACCATTGCTGACGCAATGAATAACTCCTTTAACATTCCACACGTAGCAACAGGAATTATAGTATCGGTTATCTTGTTTGCTGTAGTAATAGGAGGAATTTCCAGAATCGCAGCTACAGTTTCTAAGATGGTTCCAATTATGGCAATGGTTTACATTTTATCGGCACTCATTGTTTTAATCATGTACGCTGACCAAATCCCTAAAGCCATCGTTATGATTTTCCAGTGCGCCTTTTCACCGGAAGCTACATTCGGTGGTTTTGTAGGAATTTCCGTAAGAGAAGCTATGAGATACGGTGTGGCCAGAGGATTATTTTCCAATGAAGCAGGTATGGGATCTACTCCACACGCCCACGCTGTTGCAAAGGTGAAGCACCCTTGTGACCAAGGTCTTGTAGCCATGGTTGCCATCGTCATTGACTCATTTATCATTCTGACAATGTCTTGCCTCGTTATCCTGGCTACTGACGCTTATGAAAGCGGACATTCAGGGATAGGAGTCATTCAGTCAGCTTATCAAAACGTATTTGGTTATGCGGGTTCATTATTGATTTCCCTATGTGTATTCTTCTTCTGTTTATCTACCATTATTGCAGCGTATTTCTATGGAGAACAAAACTTCAAGAAATTATTTGGTGTGAAAACCAGAGGAATCTACATAGCGTTAATCTTATTCTTCGTAATCTTTGGATCTATGGCTACGGTGGATTTGGTTTGGGCCATCTGCGATACCTTTAATGGTTTGATGGTATTCACAAACTTAATCGGTCTATATGGAGTAGCCGGAGTCATTTTGAAGCTTTGGAAAGAATACGAATCCGGTGGAAGAGAGTTGGATACTACTTTAAACAGCATTAGAACTTTAAAAGAATCCCAGAAAAAATAGCATAACCTATAGGGCAGACAACAAGTAGAACAACTCAATGTAACGCTAAAATTAAATTTATAGAGGCTGTTTGGTGAATATGTGAACAGCCTCTGATAAAACTTAAAAAGGACCTGTTGCCTTGCTTAAGGACAAATGTTCTCGGCACCTTGTTTCCAAAAAATTAAGTGCAGTCGTAATAAACTTACTGAGAGGAGAGAAAATGGAGAAAAAATTAATATTAGGTGTTTCCAGCAGTCCAAGAAAGGGTGCCAATACGGATATTCTTTTATCCCATTCCCTAAAAGCAGCGGAAGAATATGATTTCGTCAGAACAGAGACCATTTATTTGAGAGATTACGATATTTCTCCATGTAATTCCTGCATTGCTTGTTGCACAGAGGCTGCAGCAAAAGGTGATGCCGACAGACCCTGTCTGTCATTTAAAGATGGAATGGATGAACTTTATCCAAAGCTGCTTGAGTGCAGTGGATTGATTCTGGCCGCACCCGTATACTTTGGGTCTGTAAATGCACAGATGAAGGCTTTTATGGATAGAACAGAAGGACTATTGAGATATGGAATGAGCAAATACAAGAATGCCTTGAGTTGCAAAATTGGAGGGGCAATCACAGTGGGTGGCAACAGAAATGCCGGTCAGGAATTTACCCTTCAGCAGATTCACTACTATTTTGCAGTTCAAGATATGATTATAGTGGGATCCGGTGCAGAGCCTACACCGGGGTGCTATTTAGGCGGTGCAGCTACCACTTATCCCCAAAGAGGGCGTGTAAAGGATGCTGTATTGCAGGATGAAATTGGGTTAAAAAGCGTTGCCAATTTAGGGCGAAAAGTTGCAATGACCATAGGAATGATAAAAGATTAAGAATTGGCGGTGTTGGCAAAATGGATCACAAAAATCCTACTATTATAGTAGGACATTACGGAAGCGGTAAGACGGAATTTGCAGTAAATTATGCACTATACTTAAAGGCTATGGGAAGGAATCCTGTAGTGGCGGATATGGATATCGTGAATCCATATTTTCGTGCCAGAGAATTGAAAAACTTTTTAAATGAAAAGGAAATCAAAATCATTTCCAATAACTATGAAAATGATTACCACATTGATATGCCGGCCTTGGCTGCCGCCTTGCAAACCTGTTTTACATCAAAAGAGCAGTGCAGTGTCATAGATGTGGGAGGAGACCCAAACGGAGCCAATGTTTTGGCCAGATATGCCAGATTCCTTGAACAATGCGACTACAATATGTGGATGGTGGTAAATGCCAATCGCCCTAAAACATCTACTGCAGAGGATGTAATAGAATACCTGAAGGAAATCGAAAAAGCCGGAAAGTTAAAGATTAATGGGATTATCAATGGCACCCATATGCTAAGAGACACCCAAGTTGAAGACTTATTATTGGGAGATCAATTGGTTAGGCAAGTGTCTGAAATAACAGGATTACAGATCGTGTATACCGTTGTGGAAGAGAGATTAAAGCATGAGGTGGAAAACGTAAATCTGGCAGGAGATCTGTTTTTTATCAATCTAATCATGCGACCCGACTGGCTGTGAAATAAAGGAGAAAGGAAAGGATGATCCATGAAATATAAGGTTACATTTAAACCGGAAGAGTGCAAGGGCTGTGAAATATGTATGATATGGTGCAAAAAGAATTTAATTAGCTTTGACAAATCCAAGCTCAATAAAGCCGGGATACATCCAGCTAGGATTACCAATGAAGAGGAATGTATCGGCTGCACCAATTGTGCTTTAATGTGTCCGGATGCAGTAATTACCATTGAAAAAATAGAAGACTAAGAGGAAGGAAGAAGATAGAATGGCAAAGGTATTGATGAAAGGAAACGAAGCAATGGCTGAAGCTGCAATTCGAGCAGGCTGCCAAGGGTTCTTCGGATATCCCATTACTCCCCAAAATGAAATTCCTGAATATTTTTCAAGAGAATTGCCCAAACGCAATGGAATTTTTTTACAAGCCGAAAGTGAAATGGCTGCAATGAACATGGTGATGGGAGCCTCCGCTTCGGGAGCTCGTGTAATGACAAGCACATCGGGTCCCGGATATTGTTTAAAGCTGGAGGCTTTAGCTGCAATGACATTAACGAGGTTACCGGCAGTCATCGTCATCGTCATGAGAAGCGGACCTGCCTTTGGAACCATGAAGGCAGCTCAAGAGGATTACAGAATGACCGGGAATGGGGGATATAAGGTTCTAACCTTTGCACCCTCCACTGTTCAAGAAGCCGCAGACATGGTATCTGAAGCATTTGACATTGCCGACCAATATCGCAATCCCGTTGTCATTATGGCAGATGGAATGATCGGTCAAATGATGGGTAGTGTGGACTTTGATAAAGTTCCGGCAAAACGAAAGAACTTACCGGAAAAGACTTGGGCTCTCCATGGGAAAAACTCCAGGGGTGGAAAACCCATATTTCATTTCCTTCCGGAGGGAAAAACCCATTACCAGGAAAAACATGAGGCAGAACAAATCCTTTATCCTGAAATAATGAAGAATGAAACAAGAGTAGAAATTGTGGATATAGAGGATGCCGACATCGTAATGGCGGCGTACGGTACTGCTGCACGCATGTGTAAAGCAGCGATTGAGGAATTTGGCAGTACCATAAAATTTGGAATGATTAGACCTAAGACCTTATGGCCATTCCCTTACGATGCATTTGAGGGAATTGGTCCTAATTGCAAAGCTATTATTTGTCCGGAAATCAATATCATGGGACAAATGATTGATGATGTTAAGATTGCAGCTAAAGGCAGATGGCCTGTATATCATGTGGGCGATACTGCGGAGGATTTCTTAACACCAAAGGATATTGTTAAAAAAGTATCAGAGGTATGGGAGGAAGTGAAATCATGAGTGTGCTATTTACAAAATCTAAATCTCTTAACGACACCCCATTTACATTTTGTCCCGGTTGTACCCACGGCTTAATTCTCAACCTTGTGGCATCGGTGATGGATGAGCTTGACATGGGAGGAGAGGCTATCAGCGTCGGTTGTGTAGGCTGTGGAGGATATATGCCCTGGTTTATGAATATAGATACCATTTATTCCTTGCATGGAAGGGCACCGGCTAACGCCACAGGTATAAAGCGTTTTAATAAGGATAAGCTGGTGTTTACTTATCAGGGCGATGGTGATTTGGCATCAATTGGTACGGCAGAAATTGTTCATGCAGCTCATAGAGGAGAAAAAATCACAGCCATATTTGTTAATAATACCACATATGGCATGACCGGCGGTCAAATGGCTCCTACGACCTTAATTGGACAGAAAACCACAACATCGCCCTATGGTAGAGATGCAGAGCACTGTGGCAAACCCATTCGTGTCTGTGAAATGTTGGCCACCATAGATGGAGCTAAGTTTATTGAAAGGGTCTCCGTTGACTCCCCTGTAAATGTGAGAAAAGCAAAAAAAGCCATCAGAAAAGCTTTTGAATGTCAGATGGAGGGGAGAGGATTTTCCCTTGTGGAAATATTATCCACCTGTCCTACCAACTGGGGAAAAACTCCCGTGGAATCACTAGAACGTATAAGAACGGAAATGATACCTTATTTCCCTCTTGGAAATTATAAAAATGAATAAGGAGGGATAAAAATATGTTTAGAGATAAAATAATCATCGCAGGATCAGGAGGGCAAGGTGCCTTGCGTGTGGGACAGATGCTTGCTTATACCGCTTTAAATGAAGGTTGGGAAGTAGAGTGGCTTCCATCCTACGGAGCAGAAATGCGAGGTGGTACTGCAAACTGCAATGTGACTATTTCAGATGAAGAAATTCTTTTTCCCATGATTGAGGAAGCGGATTGTTGCGTTATCATGAACGACCTATCTTTAGAGCGTTTTGAGAATAAGATAAAATCCGATGGAATCATCATCCTTGATAATTCCATGATCCATGTGAAAGTGGGACGCAGTGACTTACAAGCTTATTACGTTCCCGCCAATACCATTGCCGAAGAGGAAGGAAACACACGAGGTGCCAACATGGTTCTTTTGGGTGCTTACATAGCCGTAGCCAATAAAATCCCCCTGGAATCCATCTATCGTGTAATAGAAAATTCCTTTACAGGATCTAAGGCAAAATATGCTAGCGTAAATAAAAGATTAGTGAAACGAGGTTATGATTTTATTGCAGAATACAATCAATAGAAAGGAAGTAGTATGGAAAAAGTATTTAAGATGTTTGTAATCAATCCCGGATCTACATCCACAAGGGTAGCCTATTATGAAAATGAAAAAGAAGTCTATGGGAAAAAGCTAGTCCATCCCACAGAAGTAATTTCGCAGTTTAAGGAAATCAATGATCAATTTGAAATGCGAAAACAAATGGTTGAAGAATATATTCAGGAGATAGGCATTCAAGAACTTGATGTGATCATTTCCCGTGGTGGTGGTGGAAGACCTGTTCGCTGTGGAGGATATGAAATTACACCATTGATGGTGGAAGAGTGCAAACGAGCCCCTTGGCCCCACGCTTCTAATTTAGGTGTCATGATTTCACAGGAACTGATGAAAACCTTTCAGGTTCCCGGTTACATATACGATGCTCCTTTGGCAGACGATTTCTGTGAGTTGGCCAAGGTGTCAGGATTACCTGAGCTGCCTACACAACGTGGAGCAGGACATCCTCTCAATGAAAAGGCAGCAGGATGGACCATAGCAAAACAAATGGGAGGAACATACGACGACTATAATTTCATTATTTGTCATCTTGGAGGGGGAATCACTGTAAATGCCCACGCCAAAGGAAAAATTATAGACAGTCACATTAATGCATTTTCTCCCGAAAGAGCAGGAGCCTTACCCATGGTAGCCTTTACTAAGAAATGTTTCTCAGGTGAGTGGGATTTAACAACTTGCATGAAGCGCCAAATGGGAAACGGTGGACTTGTAGCCTATTTAGGAACCAGCGATATCCTGGAAATCGAAAAGCGCATTGAAAGCGGGGAAGAAAAAGCAGAGTTTTACTTTGAAGCTATGATTTACCAGATTGCAAAGGATATTGGAGGCATGGCTACGGTGATGAAGGGGGAGATAGACAGAATTATCCTGACGGGAGAAATTGCACATTCTAAGCGTTTAACGGATAGTATTACTAACCGGGTTCAGTTCATTGCACCTGTAGAGGTGGTTCCGGGGGCTGTGGAGATGAAGGCTTTGGTGGAAGGCGTTCTCAGAATTCTCAGAGGCGAAGAAACTCCTCGGGATTACGATACAGAGCAAGCGTAACTAATTGGTTATATAAAGAAAGGAAAAATGGCAAATTTGAAGCTAATACATTAGTCAAAACTAGCATAATCACAGCTAATAAATTTAACGGGACTAAATATAAGTAACAAACTAATAAATTAGCATAACTGCCATAAGGTTATATATGAAAAAAGCGATTGTGATGATTTCCAACAGGCATGTACATCTAAATAGAGAAGCTTTGGATGTGCTGTTTGGAAAGGATTACGAACTAACCGTAAAAAAAGAATTGGGCTTTCCTATCTTTGCAGCTAATGAAACGGTTACCTTAAAAGGATCCAAGGGTTCTATTGCAGATGTGCGAATACTGGGCCCCCTGCGACCTTATACCCAAGCTGAAATATTAAGAGCTGATAACTTTGTGTTAGGTATCAATGCACCTGTAAAGATGTCCGGATCTTCCGATTTAGCCCCCCTTACCCTAGTAGGACCTGCCGGAGAGTTGCAGCTGGATTCTGTGGCCCTAGTTGCTAAGCGCCATATTCATATGACAGCGGAGAAGGCAGCGGAATATGGTCTTGAAGATAGACAAGTGGTAAGTGTAAAGATGGGTGGAGAACGTGGTTTGACCTTTGACGAAGTGGTCATCACCTTTACGGATATACCTGAACCTACTATGCATGTTGATGTGGAAGAGGGAAATGCAGCCTGTATCAATAATATGGATATTGTTGAAATACTCCCTTGAAAATATATTTCAGTATGTAAAGGAGGATTACCATGACAAAAGACATCTTATCAGAATATATGAATCATCATTTACAGGAGCTTTTAGATTTATTTCGAGAGTTTGTTCAGTTGGAATCTCCTTCCCACGAGGACAAAGAGGCTTCTGATCGATGTAGTAGTTTTTTAGGAAAAATTTTCGGAGAGTTGGGATTCACCATTGAGCGAATTCATCAAGAAACTTGCGGTGACCATATCTACGGTGAAATGGGAAATGGTGAAAAAAGTACCCTTTTGGTGGGGCATTACGATACCGTATTTCCTATAGGAACCATTGAAACTATGCCATTTAAGGTAGAAAATGGTCATGCTTACGGTCCCGGTACCCTGGATATGAAGGGTGGCATCATTATGGCATATTTTGCTATCAAGGCTTTAAAAGATTTAAATATGTTGCCTGATAAAAAAATAGGGATATTTTTTAATGGAGATGAAGAATCCGGAAGCTTTTATTCCAGCGATTTAATAGTAGAAAAAGGGCGACAATACGGCTCTGTTCTCGTGGTGGAGCCCGGTGTCAATCAATTAGATGCGGTGAAAACCGGCAGATATGGGAGGGGAACATATGAGGTAATAGCTCATGGTATTGCTGCCCATTCAGGCTCTAATTCCCATTTGGCAGTAAGCCCCATAACGGAAATTGCAAAGCAGATTTTGCAGATGGAAGAATGGAACAAAGAAATCTCCGAAGTGACCTTTGCTCCCACAAATTTAAAGGCAGGAATTCCGGGTACTTGTATGGTTCCTGAAACCGCATCCTTTGTAATGGATGTAAGGTTTAAAACCAAGGAACTATCTCAGGAAACCCACAATAAAATCATGAATCTAAAGCCCTTTGACCCACAGATAACCTTAGAGATCAAAGGCAAAATTGACAAGCCCGTCATGGAAGGAGATGCCCTGCTATTTGAAAAAATGAAGGAAATTGCCAAAGGGTATGGCATGGACTTAAAAGGAGTAACCATAGGTGGGGGCAGTGATGGAAACTTCACCGCTGCCGCAGGAATTCCAACCTTAGACGGATTGGGAACCACAGGAGAGTTTCTGCATAATTCTAAGGAATATGTACATATCGATCACATTCCTTGCAGAACAGCCATGTTGGCAGAGTTGATCATGGGGTTATAGGATGGTAATGTGAAGTAGTTATTTTCAATTTGGCCGCCCGCTTAGCGGGCGGCTTATCAATAACCAAATCACTACACGCCCCTATATTATCCCATAACTGTGAAGCTTTCTGGATATGGTGGGCTGATTGGTTTGAAGAACCTCAGCTATTTTAGAAGCCGATCCAAATTCATCCCAATATTTCTGCAGCAAGCTCTTTTCGTACTGAGAGACTAGCTCCTTCAAAGAAATATCAGCATTGACTTCGGGATAATCTATGTCATAGTCATAATGAAGAGAATTTTGATTTAAAGCAAGCTTTACATCTCCTACACCTATAACGCTGTTTTGAGTCAAAAGTAAGATTCTTTCAATTACATTTTGTAAATCACGAATGTTACCGTAATAAGGTAAACCTGCCAAAAATTCTATTGCATCAAAAGTGAACTCTTTTTTCAATTGATATTTATCGTTAAATTTTGATAGGAAATACCTGATAAGAAAGGGAATGTCCTCACGCCGTTCGTTTAAGGTTGGAACGGAGAGCTGAATGACAGATAATCTATAATAGAGGTCTTTTCTAAAGGTGCCTTGCTCTGTCATTTCTTCCAAATTTCGGTTTGTAGAGGCGATTACTCTCACATCAGCAGTGATGGGGGAAGTACCACCCACATGATAAAATTCACCTTCCTGCAATACTCGTAGGATTTTTGATTGCAAATGCAAAGGCAATTCACCGATTTCATCTAACAAAACCGTACCGCCGTCGGCAACTTCAAAAATTCCTTTTTTACCCCCACTTCGGGCATTGGTAAAGGCTCCCGAATCATATCCAAAAAGTTCAGATTCTAAAAGGGCTTCAGGAATCGCGGCACAGTTGATCTTTATGAAGGGCTTATCACTACGTGAGCTTTTTTGGAAGATATAGTTGGCAATCAGTTCTTTCCCTACTCCGGATTCTCCGATGATTAAAACCGTAGAATTAAAAGGAGCAATTTTATCGCAAATAGTGATGAGATCTTTCATCTTCTTACTACAGTAAATCAAACTTTTTTCCATGCCTACCATTTCCTGAAGCTGATCTATGGTTTTTCTCAACTCGATATTTTTGTTTTTAGCAGTTTCTAACTCCTGCCGTGTATAATTATGCTGAGTGTTATCTATTAAATTGCATACGATATATTTTAACTTTTTATTGGAATCAAAATATGGCTGTCCATATACCAAATAGCTCTTACCGGAGGGTAAAATCTGCTCAATGGTTACGGGTTTTTTGGTCTTTACAATTTGCATGGTGGCAGATTCATTGTCATTTTCGCTTTCGATTGCTGCCATACTTCTACCTATCGTCATTTCCGGTTGATGACCTGTGATACGAACTTGAGATTGATTAATTTTTAAAACCACTCCATCCGCATTGGACAGAGTAAAACCCACTTCAGATAAATCAAAGGCTGCTTCCAGAAGCTCTAAGCTCTCCTTTTGGGTTTCTATGATACTTTCCAATTCTTCAATTTTATTTAACAAGTCTTGATGCGATTTCATTGATGTTCCCCCTATTAAAGTAGGTCTATAAAAGTCTTTTGCTTATCTGTTCTATCAACATGGATATATTCTATCAATACGAATCTATTCTATCAACATGGATCTATTCTATCAACACGAATCTGTTCTATCAACATGGATCTATTCTATCAACACGGATTAGATGTTAAAATCTAAATTATTTTTTTGATTTTAAACAATCTTTATATCATATTTAAAAATTCCTCCCAACGATCACTGACAATTAAGTTTTGGGGACAAGTCTTTCCTGAAAAATCCTGATGCTTTTTTACATCCTTTATGGTTAGATCGTGTTCTGCTAATAAATACCGAACCAGAGCTGCCGTATTTTGCAGGGTTTGTTCATAATCGTTTTCAGGATTGATGCACATTTCAATTCCGATGCCGTTCATGTTACCACCGTTTTCTGTAAACTGATCTCCTGCGTGAAAGCCTGTCTCATTGTCTGGCAGATGCTTATAAATTTCGTGGTCATCCACGGTGTAATGCCAAGATATAGGAACTGACAGGGCTTCTTTATGCAAATATTCATTGTGAGCGCCAGCATTTGCATTAGTGCCGGGATTGCCCGTTTCATGAATGACGATATATTGAATCTTCATCTCCTGGCCAATGCGCCCCGGAATTCCTTCCGGAAGAAGATCTACCATGACGGGAATCCCCTCTATTTCGGGGGGAATGTCACTATCGGTAGAGGGTTGTATATTTTTATAAATATTTATTCCCGTAACTGTTCCATATACTATTAAAAGAGTCAAGAATGTCCAGGTTATGAATAATATAAATTTATGTTTCTTTTTTTTCGATTTTCTTTTCTTTAATCGTTCTTCTCGTTTGTCTACATTCATAAAAGCTTCCGTTTCTATAGTTAATGTATAGTGGTTATTGGGAATAGTATTACTATTGATATCATGGGGCATGGAATATGGGACATGGGACATGTTTCATTTTATTATATGATAGATTTCAATATTTATATTATAATATAAATTGATAACTGATAATAGCGTTTTAATCGTATTTGTATTCTTAAATCTTTCTTAATATTGAACTAAAATAAATAAAAGAATTAATCTAGAAATTTTAATTTTTTGTTTTTAATGAATTTTTATATTAAACAAAATACGTTTTTACTATAATCCTACTGTATACTATTTAAATTAGGAATGATATAATAAATACGAAAAAAACATGTGTTACAATCTTTTGCAACCAATAGTTGCGAAATTGAAAAGTGGAATTGGTAGTGCAACCGCAATGTTTTTCCTATAATAATAACAACAAGAAAATTTCTAAAGTTGCATTCAGGAGGTTAGTTATAATGAACATACAAATTGCAAACAGACTCTATGAGTATAGGAAAAAGAACAATCTTTCACAAGAGCAATTGGCAGCCCAAATAGGGGTAAGTCGTCAGGCTGTTTCAAAGTGGGAGAGGGCGGAAGCTTCGCCAGACACGGATAATTTGATCCTTTTATCCAAGATATACAGCGTTTCTTTAGATGAATTATTATTCACAGATGATC